>NZ_JBQCXF010000092.1:0-9648 GCF_051956635.1 Neisseria sp. P0022.S010
TCGAATACAGTGTAAAAGTCTTGGTTGATACCATGACCCGCTCACTGGCTCGTGGACAACGTATCGAAATCCGCGGCTTCGGCAGCTTCGACTTGAACCACCGCCCTGCCCGTATCGGGCGCAACCCGAAAACCGGCGAACGCGTGGAAGTGCCTGAAAAGCATGTTCCTCACTTCAAACCAGGTAAAGAGTTGCGTGAGCGTGTAGACTTGGCATTGCAAGAAAGTGCTCATTAATACTTAGTAGCAAAACGCCGCAGAAATGCGGCGTTTTTTTTGTTTTCGCAAGAAATACCAAAGCCAGCTCTTTTCACGCATACCTTAATCGCACACTATTTCAACTATATTTACTACAATGCTTTTGCAAAAAACGCAGGCCGTCTGAAATCATTTATAATAGACCGACTATTCTGTAATGAAAACATCATTCCAACTACTATCCAAACTATTGCGGATGATGTTTCAACTATCGCCAGCAAAGCATAATAAAGGTTACACATGAGCAATAGAGACCAACTATTCACACCACCTCCATTTGAAAACCACAGCCCATTGACTTGGTATCAAGCTGCAGCCGAACAGCCTAACTTTATCCGCGACGAAGCCCAAGCGCGAGCCATTGAATATTTGGATCGTTTGTGGACCGAGCTGATGATGTTCAAACGCAAACGCAACCGTTTTCTCGGCCGTAGCTTGCGTTCCCCCCAAGTACCTAAAGGACTCTATTTTTATGGCGGCGTAGGACGCGGTAAAAGTTTCTTGATGGATGCTTTTTTCGGCTGTCTCCCTTATCGTCGCAAGCGTCGCGTGCATTTCCATGCCTTCATGGCCGAAATCCATCAGCGCCTTAAAGTCTTGAAAAGCGAAGCCAATCCCTTAAAAGCCGTTGCAACAGAAATTTCCAAAGAAACACGAGTTTTGTGTTTTGACGAGTTTCACGTCAGCGATATTGCCGATGCCATGATTTTGGGCCGTTTGCTGGAAAACCTGTTGAGTGAAGGTGTCGTCTTGGTAGCTACTTCCAACTATGCTCCATCCGAACTCTATCCTCAAGGCCAAAACCGCAGCAGCTTTCTGCCAACCATCGCCCTTATCGAGTCCAACCTGACCGTTTTAAATGTAGATGGTGGCGAAGATTACCGCTTGCGTACGTTGCGTCCTGCTGAAATTTTCTTTGTTCCCAATAATGAAGAAAACGAGCAAAAACTCGCTGCTTTATTTAAGGAAATGAGCGGAATCTCTGAATTAAACCCAGGTATCAGCATTATTCATGGACGGGAAATTCCTCATAAAGCCCAGTCAGAACGCGCCATCTGGTTTGATTTCCGCGCATTATGTTTTGGTCCGCGCTCTCAAGCTGACTATTTGTATTTAGCCGAACATTACGAGATGGTTTTCCTTTCAGGGTTAGAACGCCTAACCCCGCAAGAAAAAGCAGAAGCACGCCGTCTGACATGGTTAATTGACGTTTTATACGATTTCCGTGTGAAGCTGTGCGCTACCAGCGCAGTTGGCGTAAACGATATTTACGTCGAAGGCGATTTTGCAGAAGAATTTACCCGTACGGCCAGCCGTATGATCGAAATGCAATCTGAAGTCTACTTGGAACAACTGCACCTGACTTTAAGCAAATAATGCCTTTCCCAAAAAGGGGCGAAATTTGGTAGAATACACTTCCCTCGCCTCTTGGCTACGACAACTTACCTTTCAATAAAAACAAGGACATAACATGGCCATAGAACGTACGATTTCCATCATCAAACCCGATGCAGTAGAAAAAAACGTCATCGGCAAGATTTACAGCCGCTTTGAAGAAAACGGCTTGCGCATTATTGCGGCAAAAATGAAACATCTCTCTGAGCGTGAAGCAAAAGAATTTTATGCCGTACACAAAGACCGCCCTTTTTATGAAGACTTGGTTAAATTCATGACTCGCAATCCTGTCATGATTCAAGTATTAGAAGGTGAAAACGCCGTTGCCAAAAATCGTGAACTGATGGGCGCAACCAATCCAGCCGATGCAGCTCCTGGCACAATCCGTGCCGACTTTGCAGAATCTGTCAGTGTTAATGCTGTACATGGTTCTGACAGCGTTGAAAATGCTGCGATTGAAATTGCTTACTTCTTCAGCCAAAGCGAAATCTGTCCACGCTAAGAATAAAAGCCTGTAGCCGCTTTACGGCCGTCCGATTTATATCGGACGGCAAAACTGCTTTGTATGTCCTACAAATTAAAGGCCGTCTGAAAACCCAAAGGCTTTTAAAGCAAGGCTGCCCAATAAGCCCCTTTGCTTTAAAAGCTTTACTGAGAAACATAAAAATACATGAAAACCAATCTACTGAATTACGATTTAAACGGACTGACGCAACACTTTGCCGAAATGGGCGAAAAACCTTTTCGTGCCAAGCAAGTAATGCGTTGGATGCATCAAGCCGGTGCACAGAACTTTGAAGAAATGACTGACTTGGCCAAATCATTGCGCGCTAAGTTGAATGAACAAGCCACAATCGAAGTGCCTAAATTAATGATGGCACAAGAATCTACGGATGGTACTCGCAAATGGTTGCTGGATGTCGGCACTGGCAACGGTGTAGAAACCGTTTTCATTCCCGAAGCTGAACGCGGAACTTTGTGTATCTCTTCCCAAGTCGGTTGCGCATTGGAATGTACCTTCTGCTCTACCGGTCGACAAGGTTTCAACCGTAATCTGACTGCCGCTGAAATCATCGGTCAGCTTTGGTGGGCCAATAAAGCCATGGGTGTTACCCCAAAAAACGAACGCGTTATCTCCAACGTGGTGATGATGGGCATGGGCGAACCCATGGCAAACTTTGACAATGTTGTTACCGCTTTGAGCATTATGCTGGATGATCACGGCTACGGCTTAAGCCGCCGCCGCGTGACTGTTTCCACTTCAGGCATGGTTCCACAAATGGACAGACTGCGTGACGCAATGCCTGTTGCTTTGGCTGTGTCTTTACACGCATCCAACGATGAAGTGCGCGATCAGATTGTTCCCCTCAACAAAAAATACCCGCTTAAAGAATTGATGGCGGCCTGTCAACGTTATTTGGTCAAAGCACCCCGTGACTTTATTACCTTTGAATACGTTATGCTCGACGGCATCAACGATAAAGCGCAACATGCGCGCGAATTGATTGAGTTGGTTAAAGACGTACCATGCAAATTCAATCTGATTCCGTTCAATCCTTTCCCAAATTCCGGCTACGAACGTTCTACCAATGAAAATATCCGTGTCTTCCGCGATATTCTGCAACAAGCCGGCTTTGTCGTTACTGTCCGCAAAACCCGCGGCGACGATATCGATGCAGCTTGCGGACAATTGGCCGGACAAGTACAAGATAAAACACGCCGACAACAAAAATGGCAACAGATTTTGGTCGAACAATAAGGTTAATTATGAAAATTAAGTTCGGATTCGCTTTACTTACCGCACTGACTCTTTCTGCCTGCGCTTCCTCTTCCGGCCCAAGCCCTAAAGAACGTGCCATTCAAGTTTCTAATATCAAAACCCAACTGGCTGTGGAATATATGCGCGGCCAAAACTACCGCCAAGCTACTGAAAGTATCGAAGAGGCGCTTAAGTCCAATTCAAAAAATGACCTTGCTTGGTTGGTACGCGCCGAGATTTATCAGTATTTGAAGGTCAAAGATAAAGCTCAGGAAAGCTTTCTTAAAGCATTGTCTTTAAAACCTGATAGCGCGGAAGTCAACAACAACTACGGTTGGTTCTTGTGCAATCAAATGAATGCACCGGCCGAATCTTTGGCTTACTTTGACAAAGCACTGGCCGACCCAACCTACCCAAGCCCCTTTATTGCCAATATGAATAAAGGCATTTGCAGTGCAAGGTTAGGCCAATACTCCTTAGCCCAAGCCTATTTGGAAAGGTCTTTAGCAGCGAATCCACAATTCTTCCCTGCTTTCAAAGAACTTGCCCGAACCAAAATGATGGCAGGCAATCTGAACGATGCCGACTATTATTTCCGCCAATACCAAAGCAAAGTTGATGTCCTTCAGGCTGACGATTTGCTTTTAGGCTGGCGTTTGGCTACTGCCTTGGGCAATAAACACGCCGCATACGAATACGAAGCCCAACTTAGGGCAAACTTCCCCTATTCAGACGAACTACAAACCGTCACAACAGGCCACTAAATGGAAAATAACGATAAAATCAACTACGACACACAAGCCGCCAAAATATTGGGGGACGAATTACGCAAACACAGAACTGATGCCAAAATCGATATTCAAGATGTTGCTTCACGTTTGAAACTGTCTGCCGAACAAATTGATGCTTTGGAAAAAGGGGAATATTCAGGCTTTCCCGGTTTAGTCTTTGTTTCAGGCTATTTGCGTTCATATGCACGATTTCTGAAAATCGACGAACAAATCATCGCCAAACATTTACTCTCCATTACTCCGCAACTTGAAGACCATGTATACGCGGTAACACGCAGCGCCAACGCCGGCTTAAGCTACACAGACACTGAAAAACAAGGTTTCCCAAAATGGATATTGGGGATAGCCGCACTGGCTTTGGCTGTAGGCGGTGTTTACTTTTGGCAAAGTAAATCCAGTTTTGAAAACGAACAGGCAAATATTCAAAACAGCAAAGATGTTGCTGATACGATGAAAACGCCTGCCTTAAAAACGGATAATGTTGCCGTTAGCGAAATGACGGAAGACGGCAAAAAAGAAATAACCAATAAGCCTGAAGTGACTAATGATCAAGCTGCCTCAGCAGCTTCCGCCGTCGTACAAGAAGAGAAGCCTGCCGTCAAAGTCGAGAAAGACGAACTTTGGATTAAAGTCCAATACCGAAGCAATCTGATTATTACAGACAAAGATGGAAAAGTAGTATTCAGCCGTATCGTTCCGGCCGGAAGCGAACAACGTCTGAGAGGCGGTGCGCCTTACAATGTTTGGCTCGGTATTGCAGCCGGCTCTGAAGCCAATTACGGCGGCACACCTATCGAACCTTTGAAATACCGTGTTGCCGGTGAAAAATCCGCCTCTTTTGTTGCAGGAAAAAACTAAAATGACCACACCTAAACGCCGTCAGACACATCAAGTCAAAATTGACCACCTCATCATCGGCTCCGAGGCGCCCGTTCTTGTCCAATCCATGACCAATACGGATACGGCAGATGCCGCAGCAACTGCCCGACAAGTCAAAGAATTGAGCGATGCCGGCTCGGAAATGGTTCGTATCACAGTCAATACTCCTGAAGCGGCTTCCAAAGTAGCCGAAATCCGCAGCCGCTTAGACGATATGGGCTACACCACCCCCCTGATTGGTGATTTCCATTTTAACGGCGAACGCTTATTGGCTGAATTTCCTGAGTGCGGCAAGGCCTTGGCCAAATATCGGATTAACCCAGGCAATGTCGGCAAAGGTGCAAAAGGCGATGAAAAATTTGCCTTTATGATCCGTACTGCCGCAGAAAACAATAAAGCCGTACGCATCGGTGTGAACTGGGGTTCGCTTGATCAAGGCCTTGCCAAGCGCATGATGGATGCCAACTTAGCTTCTGCCACACCGAAGCCGCCTGAAGAAATCATGAAAGAGGCTTTGATTGTTTCTGCGCTGGAATCGGCAGAAAAAGCCGTGGCTTTAGGCTTATCCGAAGACAAAATCATTTTGTCGTGCAAGGTCAGCGCCGTACAAGACTTGATTCAGGTTTACCGCGAATTGGGCAGCCGTTGCCGTTACCCGCTCCATCTCGGTCTGACTGAGGCAGGCATGGGCAGCAAGGGCATTGTTGCTTCCACAGCAGCTTTGTCCGTATTGTTGCAAGAAGGTATCGGCGACACTATTCGAATTTCCCTTACGCCCGAACCCGGCTCCTCACGCACACAAGAAGTCATTGTCGGTCAGGAAATCCTGCAAACCATGGGCTTGCGCTCCTTTACGCCAATGGTTACAGCCTGCCCGGGTTGCGGCCGTACCACCAGTACCGTATTCCAAGAGTTGGCTCAAGACGTACAAAACTATTTACGCCAGAAAATGGCTGTTTGGCGCACTGAATATCCAGGTGTTGAATCATTGAACGTCGCCGTAATGGGGTGCGTGGTAAATGGTCCGGGCGAAAGCAAGCTTGCCGATATCGGTATCAGCCTGCCCGGTACAGGCGAAACACCGGTTGCGCCGGTTTATGTAGACGGCGAGCGGAAAGTCACCCTCAAAGGTGACAATATCGCTGCCGAATTTTTACAAATCGTTGAAGATTATGTCAAAAACAACTACTGCGAGGGCGGCACTAAACGTAAGCAAAACCGCGTCATTCCGATTCAATCTGCCTAAAACATTTTCAAGATAAAGAGGCCGTCTGAAAATATGTTGGGCAAACTGGATACTTGGCTGACTGAGCATCCAAAACGCAAGGGTTTGCATGGTTGGCGACGCTTTATCGTTGAATTTTGGTT
Organism: Neisseria sp. P0022.S010; assembly: GCF_051956635.1. NCBI lineage: Bacteria > Pseudomonadati > Pseudomonadota > Betaproteobacteria > Neisseriales > Neisseriaceae > Neisseria > Neisseria sp. P0022.S010. The sequence continues at coordinate 6,450 of NZ_JBQCXF010000092.1, forward strand.
TTTCGGTTTGAAAGAAGCACGTGCCTGCTTATTTGCAGGCTTGTTTTTCATTGCCATGTTCCTCGTTCCGAAAACAGGCTGGTTGGGGATTTCGCGCTACGACCTGCTGCTGATTTTTGCCGTCTCCGTACAAGCAGCCATGCTGTATTTCAAGCTGGAAACTTGGGATGAAGTGAAATCGATTACGCTGTTTCACTTGGTGGGCTTTGCTTTAGAGTGGTTCAAGACATCAGGCGATATCCAGTCTTGGAGCTATCCTGATGAGGCTTATACCAAAATTGGCGGCGTACCGCTGTTTGCAGGCTTTATGTATGCCGCAGTCGGCAGCTATATCATTCAAGCATGGCGGCTGTTTGACCTCAAAATCAAAAGCCATCCGCCGTATTGGTTGGGCACTTTGTGCGCACTGGCGATTTATATCAATTTCTTCACCCATCACTATATCGGAGACTATCGCTGGTATCTTGCAGCTTTTGCTCTCGGCCTATACGCCCGGACAACGGTCTTATACACGCCCTATGACACCACTCGCAAAATGCCCCTCCTGCTCGCTTTCGTCCTGATCGGATTTTTTATTTGGCTGGCGGAAAATTTGGGAACCCTATTTGGCGTTTGGCGCTATCCCAACCAAATCGGCGCATGGGCATCAGTACACATCAGCAAATGGAGTTCATGGGCTTTACTGGTGATGATGACTTTTACCATCGTTGCAAATTTAAAACACATCAAACATACCATCAGCGTATCGAAAGATTAGTTATTTAACATTTGAAAAGGCCGTCTGAAACTTTCAGACGGCCTTTAATTTTCAACAATCAATTAAACAAACTTAAGGCTTTAACAAACACCATAATGACACCATAGCACAAAGGGATGCAAACCAAAGCCCAGCGCCACCATATACCGATACCGCCCGCTGATACTTTCTTGCTGATCAAATAGGCATCGGATACAGCGGTTTCATCATCGGGGTTGCCGCTATGTGCCGCGACCTTAATGTCCTTCTCGTGATGCTTTTCGTGAACCGAACGGACACTCAAATTACACAGCAAACCGACAATCAACAAACCTGCCATGATGTACATGGTGATGCTATAAGCCTCGGCAGCCGGAACGCCGCTTTCAATTTGGCTTTGGCGGATATAGTTGACCAACACCGGGCCGATAACGGCCGCAGTTGACCATGCCAGCAAAATCCTGCCGTGGATTGCACCGACTTGATAAGTGCCGAACAAATCCTTCAGATACGCCGGGATCGCTGCAAAACCGCCGCCATACATGGAAATGATGACGCAAAACCCAATAACAAACAAAGCCTTGTTACCGCTCGCGCCAATAGACGGGATGGCGAAATACAACAGCGAGCCAAGCACAAAGAAAATAGTATAAGTATTTTTACGCCCGATTTTGTCGGACACGCTGGACCACAAAAAACGGCCGCCCATATTAAACAGGCTCAACAGACTCACAAAACCCGCCGCCGCACCCGCGCCAATGGCAGCCTGTTTACCGACAGAAGTTTCAGAAAACAGCTCCTGAATCATGACAGAAGCCTGACCCAAAACACCGATACCCGCCGTCACGTTCAAGCACAACACCCAAAACAAGAGCCAAAATTGCGGCGTCTTCATGGCTTCGGAAACATTGACGTGATTACTGCTGACCAATTTGCTTTTGATTTTCGGCGCAACATAACCTTTAGGTTTCCAGCCATCGGCAGGTATGCGGATGGTAAACGCACCGAACATCATCAACACCAGATAGAACAACCCTAAGACGACAAAAGCCTGCGCTACGCCAACCGAAGTTTCACTGGAGAAAAAATTCATCAGCGACACGGATAAAGGCGAAGCCAACATCGCGCCGCCACCAAAGCCCATAATCGCCAAACCTGTCGCCATACCCGGTTTATCGGGAAACCATTTCATCAGTGTCGATACAGGCCCAATATAGCCCAAGCCCAAACCGACCCCGCCAATCACACCGTTGCCCAAATAAAGCAAAAACAGATTGTGCGTATGGACGCCAATCGCCGAGACAAAAAAGCCCAAGCTAAAGCAGCAGGCAGCAACAAACATCGCCTTACGCGGCCCAACGCGTTCCATCCAAGTACCGAACATAGCCGCAGACGCGCCCAACATCGCCAAGGCAATACTGAAAATCCAACCTACCGTGGTCAGCTTCCAATCTCCTGTAGCCGACTCAGTAATACCGATAAGCTTGGTCAGCGGCGCATTGAACACGGAATAAGCGTATATCTGCCCGATGGCAAGATGCACGGCCAAAGCGGCAGGCGGTACCAGCCAACGATTAAAGCCAGGTTTGGCAATGGTCGCCTCACGGTCTAGAAATTTCATAAAATCCTCTTGTCTATGTGTGTCAAACGCTGATTCCATATCATGCGGAATCAAAAAATTGTTGACAATATTTTAGCATAATCTCCCGTTTATCCTTTTTTCTGCTCCATGATAATTTTGCGCATCAGACAGAAAAAACATTCATCTAAACCATTTCTTCAGACAATATCGACAAAAAGACCGTCTGAAAATTTTTCAGACGGCCTTTTCATTCATATCGTTTTATGCGGCGAAGCGTTTGGCAACTTCTTCCCAGTTAACGATTTCCCAAAAACCTTTCAGGTAGTTAGGACGGCTGTTGCGGTAGTCGATGTAGTAGGCGTGTTCCCATACGTCGCAAGTCAACAGCGGAGTATTTTCAGTAGTCAGCGGAGTAGCTGCATTGGAAGTAGAAACCAGATCCAATTCACCGGCAGGCGTTTTCACCAACCATGCCCAACCGGAGCCGAAAGTACCGGCCGCGCAGGCATTGAACGCTTCTTGGAATTTCTCGAAGCTGCCCCATTTGGCGTCGATGGCCGCAGCCAATTCGCCGGCAGGTTTGCCTTGGCCTTTAGGGGTAAAGCCCAGCCAGTAGAAAGTGTGGTTCCAAGTTTGGGCAGCGTTGTTGAACATACCGCCGGAAGATTTTTTCACGATTTCTTCCAAAGGCATTTCTTCAAACTCAGTGCCTTTGATTTGATTGTTCAAATTGGTGATGTAAGTTTGATGGTGTTTGCCGTAGTGAAACTCCAAAGTTTCTTTGGTCAGATGAGGGGACAACGCATCCAGTTCATAAGGCAATTGTGGCAGCTTGTGTTCCATTTTTATGCTCCTAATTATTGATATTTATATTTTGGTAG
>NZ_JBQCXF010000093.1:0-9622 GCF_051956635.1 Neisseria sp. P0022.S010
ATAAGGTTTGGCTGAAGACGCAGTGGTTGCGGTCATAATGGCAATACTCCAAAAAGAAAGACGAGTACCGGCAAAACGGATTTTCGAATGGGTGATAAAAAGCTGTTTGATTGCTGGCGGGAGTCGGACGGAGGCCGTCTGAAACTCTTGTAAAGCGCACAGGCAGCGTGGATAGAAAGCAGTTTAAGCCTCAGCTTTTGCTCTCGGCAAACTCAATATTATATTAGCCTAAGCCTCATAGGGGCAATATGAAAATGCTTGTAGCGGCTGATTTGAAACAAATAGGAAAGGAAAGGCAGGCAGGGGAACAGGATAGCGAAAATGGGTAACGTTGTTTTTCTGCACAAAAGGGTTTAATTTATATTCAAATGTCTTAAAAAATAATTCAAGATAGAATAAAATACGCAAATTGCATTAATTTGCTAAAGCCATAATGGATTACGTTTTATATCGGGTGAGGCGGTTTTGCTCAGAATTGAAACTAAATCCTCTATATGAATAAAAGGGAAAACATGAGTATCAAAGAATGGCCCGAAGGGGAACGACCGAGGGAGAAGCTCTTGGCGCACGGTGCAGCGGCGTTGAGTGATGCGGAGTTGCTGGCGATTTTGCTGCGTGTCGGAACGCGCGGCATGAGCGCGGTTGATTTGGCGCGTTATTTGTTGAGCGAGTTTGGCAGTTTGGGAAAGCTGATGAGTGCGGATGCCAAAACACTTTCTGCTTGCAAGGGCATGGGTTTGGCGAGCTATACTCAGTTTGCCGTGGTCAAAGAAATCGGACGGCGGATTTTGGGTGAGGATTTGCAGGAGCAGATGGTTTTGTCAAACCCGAAATCGGTTGCGGATTATCTGCGCCTGCATCTTGGGCATGAAAAAATCGAAGTCAGCGTTGCGTTGCTGCTCAACCGTCAAAATCAATTGATTGCGGTCCGGGAATTGTCGCGCGGTACGGTGGCGGAAAACACGGTTTATATTCGTGAAATTGTCAAATTGGCATTGGATGAATATGCCGACAGTTTGATTTTGGCACACAATCATCCGGGCGGCTCGGCAAGGCCGTCTGAATCTGATGTGCAGTTTACAGAGCGTTTGAAACAGGCTTTAAGTTTGGTGGATATTACGCTCTTAGACCATTTTATCGTAACTGCAAAAGAAACCTGCTCTTTGCGCGAACAGGGCTATATGTAAGGATGAATGTTCAGACAGCCTTGGTAAGATGGGTTACTTTACCGAGGCCGTCTGAAGGATTATTGCGTTACTTCATCGGAGGACTCTTCCTTATAGATGATTTCTTCCGATTTTGGCTTTTCTTTGCTCTTTTCTTTGTCCTTGTCTTTTTTGCCGTCAGGAATGGCAGCATCAATCACTGCACCCGTTCCTTTGACAACCAATTTTCCGGCAGTCAGGACGGTTGTCGCAGCCAAATCGACAGCCGCGCCTACAACGCAGCCGTTAAGCGTCAGGCAAAGGGCAAGTGTTGGAAGCAGGCGTTTTGCACATTTCAATGGCTGCATCCGCAGTGTCCTTCATGATGATGGCTGCATCCGAGTGCTTCTTGCCAAGCATCGTCGTCGCCGTCAAATTCTTCGACTTCGTCAAATTCACCGTTTTCTACCATGCTTACCAGCTCTTCCAAGCTTTCTGCGCCTTCTACCCAAAAGCAGGGAATATCGGGCGGTGTGTCGGGGGCAAGCAGGGCGGATTGTTGGTCGTGCCAAGCAATCCAGTAGCCGTTTTGCGTTTGTACGAATACGGCATCGGGATGGATGGTTTCGTTTTCAGTATTGACCAGCATTCTGGCGGCGATATCGGTTTGAAAAGGTAAGGTTTGCATGATGGTTTGAGAATGTGGGAAAAGAAAGTATTGTAACATGGCAAAAACAAACGCACCGTCTGAGTCAGGCGGTGCGTTTGTATCTCGGCAACTTGGGTGCGGACGGTTTAGGGTATCGGCCGCACCGGAAATATCATTCCGTTCAGATTATTTGTCGTCGTTGTTTGCCAAAACAAAGCGGTAAATAGCCGCGCCAACTGCTGCGCCGGCAATAGGAGCCAACCAGAACAACCACAGTTGTTCAACAGCCCAGCCGCCTTGGAACAAGGCAACGCCGGTAGAGCGTGCAGGGTTGACGGAAGTATTGGTCACAGGAATGCTGATCAAGTGAATCAGGGTCAGACCCAGGCCGATGGCGATAGGGGCGAAGCCGGCCGGAGCCAGTTTGTCGGTAGAACCCATGATGATGATCAGGAAGAATGCGGTCAGGACGAATTCGATCAGCAACGCGGCCATCATGTCGTAACCGTTAGGAGAGTGTTCGCCGAAACCGTTGCTGGCAAAGCCGGAAGCAACAGCATCAAAACCGGTTTTACCGGAAGCAATCAGATACAGAACGCCTGCAGCGGCAATCGCACCGACAACTTGGGATACGATGTAAGGCAACAGGTCTTTACCGTTGAAACGGCCGCCGATGAATAGGCCGACGGAAACGGCAGGGTTGAAGTGGCCACCGGAAATATGGCCGACGGCGTAAGCCATGGTCAGTACGGTCAAGCCGAACGCCAAGGCGACACCGGCAAAGCCAATGCCGAGTTCAGGGTAGGCTGCTGCCAATACTGCGCTGCCGCAGCCGCCGAATACCAGCCAAAAAGTGCCGAAAAATTCTGCAAAATATTTTTTCATTTGTTTTTCCTCGTAAAGGGTGGGGGTGTTGCCGAAGGCTTGAATCATAATAATATTGTTTCTAATCGAAAAACGGATTTACCTGTTTTTTCCGGTCTTGACAAAAGGCCGTCTGAAAATGGTGACAAACGGGTAGAGATATGTATTTTGTAGGTTGAGTTTGGTTGATTGAACTTTGTTTATTTGTGAAGCAAATACCGTCAATGTAAAAGCATTTAGATTTGTAAGAAATGTTGTTTATAGATTACTTATTTGCTTGTTTATTTGATTGGAATTGCTGAACCATATCTGATTTAAAAAGGCCGTCTGAAAAGTTTTCAGACGGCCTTAATTTTAAACAAGGATAAATTAATCCAGATGGTCGCTGCTTTGCGCCAAGATGGTGCGGTTGCCGTTGTTTTCTGCCGGGGAAACAATACCGTCGGCTTCCATTTGTTCAATCAGGCGGGCGGCGCGGTTGTAGCCGATGCGCAGTTGGCGTTGGATATTGGAAATGCTGGCCTTACGCGATTTCAAGACAACGGAAACGGCTTCGTCATACATGGGGTCGAGGTCGCTGTCGTTGCTGCGGCTGGTGCCGGTAAAGTCTTCGGTGGAACCGTTGCTCAAAATATCGTCGATATAGTCGGGTGCGCCAAATTGTTTCAGGTATTCCACTACGCGGTGAACTTCATTGTCGGAGGCGAATGCGCCGTGTACACGTTGCGGATAGTTGGTACCGGGTAGCTGGAACAGCATATCGCCTTGGCCGAGCAGGTTTTCCGCACCCATTTGATCAAGAATCGTGCGGCTGTCGATTTTGCTGGACACTTGGAAGGCAATGCGTGTCGGAATATTGGCTTTAATCAGGCCGGTAATAACATCCACGCTTGGGCGTTGGGTGGCAAGAATCAAATGGATACCGGCTGCGCGTGCTTTTTGGGCGAGGCGGGCAATCAGTTCTTCAATTTTCTTACCGGCGGTCATCATCAGGTCGGCAAACTCATCTACGACGACCACGATAAACGGCAGTTTTTCCAATGGCTCAGGATTTTCAGGCGTGAGGCTGAACGGGCTGCCGATTTTTTCGCCACGAGCGGCGGCTTCGGCAATTTTTTGGTTGAAACCGGCAAGGTTGCGCACGCCCATAAAGCTCATCAGGCGGTAGCGTTTTTCCATTTCGTTGACGCACCAGTTCAGCGCGTTTGCAGCCAGCTTCATATCGGTTACGACAGGGGCGAGCAGGTGCGGAATGCCTTCGTAAATGCTCAACTCCAGCATTTTCGGGTCAATCATAATCATGCGCACGTCTTCAGGCGTTGCTTTGAAGAGCATGGACAGAATCATGGCATTCACACCTACGGATTTACCCGAACCGGTCGTACCGGCAACCAGCAGATGCGGCGCTTTGGCCAAGTCGGTGACGACAGGCTGGCCGGTGATGTCTTGGCCGAGTGCGAGGGTGAGTTTGGATTTGGATTCGGTAAACGCAGGCGAATTGAAGATTTCGCTCAAGCGGATCATTTGGCGTTTCGGATTAGGCAATTCCAAGCCCATGCAGGTTTTGCCGGGGATGGTTTCCACCACGCGGATGGAAGCCACGCCAAGCGAGCGCGCCAAGTCTTTTTCAAGATTCAAAACAGCACTGCCGCGCACGCCGACATCAGGCTCAATCTCGTAGCGCGTAATGACCGGGCCGGAATAGGAGTCCATCACTTTGACTTTAACTTTGAACTCGGCCAGTTTTTCTTCGATGGTAATGCTGTTTTCCAACAACTGTTCTTCAGTTTGCGAGGCGCTCGGGTCAAACTGCGGCGGCAGGAGCAGGGCAGTGGTCGGCAGGTGTGCCTCGGTCAGTGTTGCCGAAGTTGGAATCGCTACGCTTGGTGTATCTTCTTGAACGTTGGGTTCTACGGTTTGCACAGGTGTTTCAACGACTGTCTGTGTATATTCAGACGGCCTTACGATTGTTTCAATAGATTCAACAGGTTTAATCGTTTCAACCGCTTGAATCGCTTCTGTTTCCTCTTGTACAGGCGCTTCTGGCTCACCATCTAATTCTGTTTCTTCTTCCGCAGATTCGCTGATTAAATAATCGCGGATACTGCGTTCAGGCTGGTTGCTGACGTGCGCATTGACTTGTGCATCAAAAATCGGCACTTGGATTTTATGTTCGAAAGCAGGCGGCTCGGGAATATCAATCGGCGCAATCGAGGTTTGGAAAACGGGCGGCTCGGGAATATCGGTTTTCGCCATCGGGACGACCGGTACGGCAGGCGGCTCGACTACGGTTGCGTTTGGTGCGGCAGGTCGGGAGATATAAGGGGATTTTTTAACAGGCGCAGCCGGTTTTGGACGGGACGGCGTTGCCGGTACGGCAGGTTGTGGTGCAACAGCTTCCGTAGCAGCTTGTTTACGTGCCCATCTTTCGGCGGCCGCTTCGGTATGGCGAACTTGACGGCGTAAGCTGGCAGGACGGCTGATTTGTCCCAAGTTGGCCAAAATTTCGTCATTTTCAATGGTGCGCGGAGAGTAGTCGCGCAAAGGGGCGACGGCAGCGGCCAGTTTGTGGCGCGCGGCGGTACGGCGGGCAAGGTTGTCGTGAATATCTTCCGCTTGGATTTCAGAAGGAAAAGCCTGCATGGAAGTATAGGGGAGTATGGCTTCTTTTTCGGCAGTTCTTAAGGCCGTCTGAACGGTTTCGATGTGCGGCGCATTGGCTTCTGCCACGCGGACATTGTTGGCGCGCGCCAAGGCACGCTCGCGTGTGCGGCGCAAAATAGGGTCGTTGTAGTCGATGATTTCCATGCCGGTCATCGGCAGGGATGAAGCGCGTAACAATGGAGTTTCGACTTCGTCTTTGTAAATCGGCGCATTTTTTTCGGCCAAATGCTCGTTCCATTCTTCAACCGCTGCTTCATGCAGGGAACGGGTGGCTTCTTCTAATGTGATTTCTTCAAAATTGCTGTTTTGCACCAAAGATGGGCTGTATTCGGGCGTTTCCATTTGTGCAAACGGCGTGATTTTAGGAATACGTTCCGGCTTGGCAGATTTGCGGGTTTTAGGCGCAACTTTGATTTCTTCCTCGGTCGCTGCGATGTGTTCCGGCTCTTCGGCAACGGGTTCTGCTGCGTGCTCTTCGTTTGTTTCGGCGCGTTGCATTTTATTGTGTTCGAGCGCGGAAAGCAGGCGGATGCGGGCGATTTTATGGTTGTCGGCGGTGCGCTTGTTCATGCTGAACAAACGTTTCAGGCTGTCCAGTTGGCTGGCAAAACCGACCGGGCTGTCTTCTTCGTTGATTTCTTCTTCATCGCCACTGAGTCGGGCCAATTCTTGGCGCCACTTTTGCTCTTGTTTCTGGCGCCACCAGAACAATCCGGCTATGACAGCCAGCAGAATTAAAGCCAATATTGTCCAAAGCATGCGTCCATCCCCTTAATTAAACGGCAAAGTCCGTTATTCTAACGCTTTTTTCAGGTAAACAAAACCAGCCGAAACAAGCTTTAACGGCAAAGGCAGACAGGATTGTCAAAGCTGTGGCTTGAGGCGCGTATAATAGGCCGTCTGAACATTTTGCGGATGAGAAGATGATTTTTCAAAACGGATGGTTTCCCGTTGGTGTCGTGATGGCGGCATGGCCTGTGTTGCTGGTGATTTTTGCTTTGTGCGCAAAGCAGGCATGGGTGTCGGTATCGCAGCATCGTTCCGCATTTTTGTTGGCTGCCGTGATGTTGCCGCTGGCTTGGAGTTTGAATGCCTCCCCGGAAAGCGGACAACTGGCCGGCATGAGCTATCATTTGCTCGCCTTGAACCTGACGGCTTTAATGCTGGGCACCTCTGCTGCGTTCTGCATCGGCGTTTTGCTGTTTTTTCCATATTTGTGGCTTTGGGGCGATTGGCATATGTTCCCCATCAATGCCTTGTCCGTATTGCTTCCGCCTTTGTTGGTGAACTTGGGCTTCCGCCATTGGGTGACGCGTTTGCCTGCCAATATCTTTATCTTTATTTTTCTGAATGGTTTTTGGGCCGCGGCGGTCGGCATGGTGTTTACCGGCGTGGTTTTGGTCGGTTTGTTGAACTGGGCGGATGTATTTGATACGGCGGTATTATGGAAAACCGCTTTTCCTGTTTTCTTCTTAATCGCTTGGGCAGAGGCATTTTTGAGCGGTATTTCAACAGCCATTTTTATCGCGCTTAAGCCGCAATGGATTTGTACTTTTGATGACGGCAGGTATTTGAAATCTGCGCCTAAGATTTGGCAATAAGATATGAAGGCATCTTTGTGTGGTTTTCAGACGGCCTCATGACCGGATGGCCTGTTTTTTGAATTGAATTCTTAACGTATTATGTTTGCTTATATTTTTCCCATTGTTTGCGGCGCTGCCGTCGGGGCTGTATTGCGTTGGCTGTTTGGCTTGGTGCTGGTGTCTTTTACGCCTTTTTCTATTGGTACATTGGCGGCAAACTGGCTGGGCGCGCTGCTGATCGGCGTATTGGCAGAACTCTTAACCGATCCGCAATGGCGTTTGCTTTGGATTACCGGATTTCTCGGTAGCTTGACCACATTTTCAGGTTTTTCAGTGGAGATGGTGGGTTTGATGCAGGCGCAACGCTGGGGCATGGCTTTGATGGCAACCTGTCTGCATGTTTTCGGTTCGTTTGGTTTGACGGCACTGGGGATTAAATTGGCGCAGATTTGGAAGTAAGCAAAAGTTACAGGGTGCAAAATTGCACCCTGTTATTTTTTATAGGTATTCAATCAATGCCAATAGGTAAACAGACGGTTTCTTGACAATAGGTTTTGCCGGACTCGCTTAAATGCGCCGGTTTGTAGGCGGCAAAGGTGTAGGTCAGGTCTGCGCGGAATGTGTCGGGATCGGCTTCGGCGGTGTCGCAGTTGAGGCCGGTGGGAATATCGAGGGCGACTTTCAGGCCGTCTGCATGATTGAGTTGGCGGCAGAGGGCGGCGATTTCGGTTGGAAGCGCGCCGCTGAAGCCTGTGCCGAATATGCCTTCGATAATGATGTCGTAACCGTTTTTCAGACGGCCTTCCAGTTTTTGGACGGATATCAATTCAATATGGGGCAAACCGTTGAGGCGTTCTTGATTGGTTTGAGCCAAGGAGGAGAGGTTTTCTCCGAGTGAAAACAGAATATCGATGTGCCAACCTTGCGCCTGCATATATCTTGCCATGACTAAGCCGTCGCCGCCGTTGTTGCCTTTGCCGCAAACGATCAGGGCGCGTCCGGCTTGAGGGTGACGCTGCATGAGGTCTCGGGCGGCAGAGCTACCGGCGTTTTCCATTAGTTGGTCGAAGCTTGTGCCTTTATCGACGGCTGCTTGTTCGCGTTCGCGCATTTGGGCGGCGGTATAGACTTTCATGATCGGCTCTCTTTGCAGGAAGTTATTGGTCGGCGGTATTCATCAGGCGCAAGGCTTTCAGACGGCCTATTTCTTTTTGATATTCCACCAGCCCGATAAATGTGCCGTCTCGGTTGTACACACGGATGGGCTGCTCGGCGGAAATGTCTTCGGTGAACTGGGGACGTTGGCCGTGTTTGAGCATGGTAACGGCGTAGTCGTTTAGCTCAAGTTTGGGGAAATGTTGCACCAAGACATCGCAAGGCAGCAGCAGGGCATCGCGTTCGGCTTCGTCCAATTCTGCCAAGGCTTCGAGCGTGTGGCTTTGGGCAATGGTAAAGCCGGCGGTTTCAGTACGGCGCAGGGCGGTCAGGTGGGCGAATGTGCCGATGTGTTTGGCGATGTCTTCGCTGAGGGTGCGGATATAAGTACCCTTGCTGCAACGTACGTCTATCACGGCTTTGGGTGCATCAAATTCAGTGATATCAATGGAGTAGATGGTAATATCGCGCGCTTTGCGTTCGATAACGATGCCTTTGCGTGCGTATTCGTACAGCGGTTTGCCTTCGTGTTTGAGGGCGGAAAACATGGGTGGAACTTGGCGGATATCGCCCGTTAAGGCTTGGCAGGCCGTCTGAAATTCGGACAATGAAATATCAGCGCGTGCGGTGGCGATGATTTCGCCTTCGGCATCGCCCGTGCTGCTGGCTTCGCCCAGTTTCAGCGTGGCGGTATAGGCTTTGTCGGCATCAATCAGGTATTGGGCAAACTTGGTCGCTTCGCCGAAACAAACAGGCAAAAGCCCTGTGGCCAAAGGATCGAGTACGCCGGTATGCCCGGCTTTTTCGGCACGGAATAAACGCCGCGCTTTTTGCAGGGCGGTATTGCTGGAAAGACCTTCGGATTTGTCGAGGAGAAGAACGCCGTTGACCGGGCGTTTGGTGGGTTTGGCTGTCATATTAAGTAGGGGGAGTGTTAATGTTCAGGCCGTCTGAAAGGGTTCAGACGGCCTGCGTGTTTTAATCAATCAGTCTTCAACCGGTTTTTCCGCCGCCACTTGGTCGATCAGGCTGGAAATGCTCATGCCGCGTTCGAGTGATTCGTCGTATTTGAAGTGCAGCTCGGGCGTTTTGAAGAGTTTGATGCGTTTGGCCAATTCGCTGCGCAAATGGCCTTTGGCGTGTTCCAAAGCTTCTTCGGTGATGTCGCGTGTGCTGTCGTCGAGGACGGTGTAGAACACGGTCGCGTGGCTGTAATCGCGGGTAACTTCGACTTCGTTGATGGTGATGAAGCCTGCGCGCGGATCTTTCAGGCCGGTGCGGACGAGTTCGGCCAGTTCGCGCATAATTTGTTCTTTGACACGGTCTTGGCGGGCGTAGCCGCGTTGGGGTTTTCTCATGGTTTTCCTTGATGTATGGCAGGCTGTCGTTTTCAGACGGCCTGCGGTTTGGATTTTGAACAGCTGCCTATTATAACGGAGCGCGGTTTATTGTGCTTGAACCGAGAAAGGCATATCGATTTTTTGCCATTGCGCGCTTTCGTAGTCCAGCGCATCGGCGATGAGGGGGTGTTGCTCCAGCCATTGGGCGTTGATGCGCAAGAT
>NZ_JBQCXF010000094.1:0-9556 GCF_051956635.1 Neisseria sp. P0022.S010
AAGGCCCCGGCGCATTTACCGGCCTGCGTATCGGCGCGGCGGTTGCACAAGGTTTGGCCACGCCGTTTGACACGCCCATGATCGGCATTCCCTGCCTCGATGCCGCCGCTTCGCTGCTGCCGCCATCCAGTTGCGTACTGGCGGCCACCGATGCGCGCATGGGCGAAGTGTTCTACGCATGGTTTGATACGCAAAACCACGTCCGCTTGAGCGATTACACGGTTGGCAAAGCCGCCGCCATTACCGCGCCCGAAGGCAAAACGCCTAGCGGCGGCATCGGTAACGCCTTTGCCCTCGCCGACAAACCACCTTTTGACGGTCAAGCCGATATGCCGACCGCCACCGACTATCTTAAACTTGCCCGCAGCGGCCGCTATGTTGCTACTGACGCGGCACACGCCGAGCTGCTCTACATCCGCAACAAAATTGCCCTGACCGCGCAAGAGCAAGCCCAACAAAAGGCCAAACCGTGAACCTGCGTCCAGCCGTACTTGCCGACTGCCCCACCCTTGCCGCCATCGACGCACAAGGCAATCCTTCGTCGTGGACGGTGAAGCAGTTTGAATCAGCTGTTCAACACCATCCCGACAGCGTTTGGCTCAGCCAGACCGACCACCAAATTACCGGCTTTATCGTGTGGCAAACCGTATTTGACGAATCCGAGCTGCACCTGATTGCCGTCGCGCCCGAATACCGCCGCCAAGGCATTGCGTCCGCCCTGCTGCAACACTGGCAAAACGCAGTGCAACAGCAAGGCGCAACCCGATTGCTGTTCGAAGTCCGCGCAAGCAATGAAACCGCGCAACAGCTCTACCGCAAACACGGCTTCCAAACCTGCGGCCGCCGCAAAAACTACTACACCCTGCCCGACGGTGGCAGCGAAGATGCCGTATTGATGGAGAAATCATGTTAAGCAGCCGCTACCTGCACCTGCACGAAGCCTTGGGTTTGGGCCCGATGTGGCTGAACCAAAACGCCAAAATCATCCATGCCGCGCCTCAAGCCGCAGCATCAGCCGCACCCGTCCGCCCCAAAGCCATTGCTGCCGATACCGCGCAAGCCGTGCGCACTTTATCCGCAGGCGCCCATCGGGCACGCACTGCCGCCATTGCCACTGCGCAAACGGCCAAACCTGCTGTCCGCGTTCCTGAAGCGGCACCCAAAGCCATTGTCGAAACACCGGCAAAAACAGAAAAAGCCGCGCATTCAGACAATCTGCCCCGTCTTGACGTAACCATCAGGCCGTCTGAAATCATGGTGGTCAGCATTTGCCCGTCCACCGAAGACAGCCTGCACGGTACGCTGTTTAGCGGCGAAGTCGGCACGCTTCTCGACAACATCCTCGCCGCCATCGGCCTTAAACCCGAGCAGGCGCATAAAACCGCATGGGTCAAAACCGCACCCGTGTTCACCGCTCTCCCCGATGCCGAACACATCCGCTCCGAATTTGCCGAAATGCAAAACGAGCTGACCGCTTCGCAAGCGCGCGCAGTCTTGTTTCTCGGCAAAATCTTCGACAGCCCCGACATGATCGGACTGATGAACGAATTGTGCGCAGAGCGGCCGCATTTCGTCATTCCCCATCCCGCCCGCCTGCTGATGCAGCCGCAACTCAAAGCGCAGGCATGGCAAATCTTAAAGCCATTGAAACAGCTTTTGGCCAAGGCCGTCTGAACATTCTGTTCAACCTGAAATCAGGTTTTTTACCAACAAAAAAGGGCGTGTTCGACACGCCCTGACGTTTATCAATATTCCGCTGAATGCCAGAAAGGCTGGCCCACCGTCGGCGTGCTGGCGCGCGCTTTCTCACGCGCCTCAACAGGTTCCGCCTCATAAGCCAGACGGCCCGACTCGACCGCAAGCGCAAAAGCGCGTGCCATATTGACCGGATCGCCGCTACGGGAAACGGCGGTATTCAGCAGCACGCCGTCAAAACCCCATTCCATCACTTGCGCCGCCTGCGAAGGCAAACCCAAACCGGCATCAATAATCAACGGCGTGTCGGACAGGCGTTCGCGCAGGACTTTCAGCGCATAAGCATGAACCGCGCCCAAACCCGTGCCGATCGGCGCCGCCCACGGCATCAACGCCTGACAGCCTGCGTCAAGCAGTCGGCGACAGGCAATCAGGTCTTCAGTGCAATAAGGCAGCACTTTGAAGCCATCTTTAATCAGGATTTCCGCCGCTTCGACCAGTTGGAACACATCGGGCTGCAAAGTATCGTCGTCGCCGATGAGCTCGAGTTTGATCCAATCGGTTTCAAACACTTCGCGCGCCATCTGCGCCGTCGTTACCGCTTCCTGCACGCTTTGGCAGCCGGCGGTGTTCGGCAGCACCGGGATACCGATTTCTTCCAAAAGCGACCAAAACCCCTGACCGTGCGCCTCGCCGCCGCTTCCCGCGCGGCGCAGCGAGACGGTAATCATCGCGGGTCGGGCGGTTTGGACGGATTGTTTGAGGATTTCGGGCGTCGGGTAGGCCGCCGTGCCGAGCAGCAGCCGTGAAGGGAAAGTTTCTCCGTATAGGGTGAGCATGATGGGTTCCTTTGTAAGGTTGTTTTTGGGGACAGGGGTCGTCTGAAAAGGTAAAACAGCTTATCCGCCAACTACGGGGCGCACAATATCGACTTTGTCGTTTTCGTTCAAAACCGTTTCCGCATACGCGCCTTTGGCGACAAATCCGGTATTCACGGCGACGGCAAAGGGCTTTTGCGGCGCGGTTTGGGCGATGAGGTCGGCAACGGTCGTGCCGTGAAGTTCGGCGGGTTCGCCGTTTAAGATGATGTTCATGGTTTCTCGATATTTCGTAGGTAAGTTTCTTTATTCGCGATGCACCTGTTCCTGCTTGAACCCGTCGCCCCATTCCTTCAATGCCGTCAGCACGGGTGCAAGCGTTTTGCCGTAGTCGGTCAGGCGGTATTCCACTCGTGGCGGGACTTCGGGATACACAGTACGCAAAATTATGCCGTCGGCCTCCAATGCGCGCAGTTGCGCGGTCAGCGTGCGTTGCGACACATCGGGCAGGATGCGGCGGATTTGGTTGAAGCGCAGCGTACCGTCCGTGTGCAGGCGGTAGAGTATCGTTCCTTTCCATTTGCCGCCGATGACGGAAAGCGCGGCTTCCACCGAGCAGCCTTCGGCGCAGTCGTAGCTTGGGTGCGGTGTGCGGGGCATGGCAGTATCCTTTATGTAACTATATGAAAAATAAGTGCGTTCTTGTTAATGGTGTACTTCGGGTGCATGATACACGCTTTCAGACGACCTAACAGGAGAACCTTATGAAAGCCATCGGTTTCAACCGCCCTTTGCCCGTTTCCAACCCTGAAGCCCTGCTCAACATCAATCTGCCCGAACCCGAACTGCGGCCGCACGATATTTTGGTTGCCGTGCAGGCGGTTTCAGTCAATCCTGTCGATGTGAAAGTTCGGGCGGCGCATACGCCTGCGGCAGGGCAGTACCGCGTATTGGGTTACGACGCGGCAGGCATTGTTCAGGCGGTCGGCAGCGAAGTGCGGAATTTCAAAGTCGGCGACGAAGTGTATTACGCGGGCACCATCAACCGCCAAGGTTCGAACGCTCAATTACAAGCGGTGGACGCGCGCATTGCCGCCAAAAAGCCGCGTTCGCTGGATTTTGCCCAAGCCGCCGCGCTGCCGCTGACAGCGATTACCGCATGGGAAACGCTGTTCGACCGCTTGGACGTGAACAAACCCGTGGCAGGCGGCGCCAATGCGCTGCTCTTAATCGGCGGCGCAGGCGGGGTCGGCTCGCTTGCCATCCAGTTGCTGAAAAAGCTGACCGACATTCAGGTCATCGCCACCGCTTCCCGCCCCGAAAGCCGCGCGTGGGTGAAGGAACTGGGCGCGGATTTCGTCATCAACCATCATGAAAACATGGCGGAACGGGTTGCCGCGTTAAATATCGGCGCGCCGTCGTTTGTTTTTTCCACCAACCATACCGACCGCCATCTGCCGCAAATCGTGGAACTCATCGCCCCGCAAGGCAGAATCGCACTGATTGACGACCCCGAAACGTTGGACGTGAACCCGCTCAAAGGCAAAAGCCTGTCGTTGCATTGGGAATTTATGTTTACCCGTCCGCTGCGCGAAACGGCAGACATCGAACGGCAGGGCGAAATCCTGGCCGAAACCGCGCGGCTGGTGGACGAAGGCATCATCCGCCCGACCGCCACCCAAATCCTGCACGGCATCAATGCCGCCAACCTGCGCCGCGCACATGAGATGCTGGAACGCGGAGATATGATTGGCAAACTGGTGGTGGAAGGCTGGGACAACTGAATTCGCCGATTATTCTTTGCGCCGTTATACCCGCTTCTGCCTGTATAGCATCCGAAATGACGGCAATCGAATATCCTAGCAATCGAATATCCTAATTGAGCAGGTCGTCTGAAATTTGGCTTTCAGACGACCTTATTCATCCCACAAAGCCTGAAACGCTTTAACCACCGCTTCGGGATTTTCCGCTTCGGTCACGGCGCGGACGACGGCGAGTGAGGAAACGCCGGTTGCCAATACATCTTCGGCGTTGTTTAAATCGATACCGCCAATGGCAACGACGGGCGTGCCACGTGCCTGTCTGACGTATTCGCGCAGTTTATCCAAGCCTTGCGGGGCAGTGGGCATTTGTTTGGTCGTGGTCGGGAAAATCGCGCCGCTGGCCACATAGCTGGGGTGTACAGACAAGGCGCGGTCAAGTTCGGCGACGGAGTGCGTACTCAAACCCAAGCGCAAACCGGCAGCTTCAATCGCGGCGAGGTCGGCGGTGTCCATATCTTCCTGCCCGAGATGTACGCCGTATGCACCTGCGGCAATCGCTTCGTGCCAGTGGTCGTTAATGAAAAGCTGGGTTGCGCTGTTTTGGCAGGCGGCGACGCAACGTTCGATTTCGCGTTTCAACTCGTCGCCATGCAAGGTTTTGCAGCGCAGTTGCACCGTGTCGGCACCTGCTTTGACCATGCGCTCGACCCAGTCGGCAGTGGGAACGACAGCGTAAAATTTCAGGGGGGATTTGAGTGGCGGGAAGATCATAACGGCTCCGAAAGGAATAATTCGTTGTTATATTATCAGAAAAGGCCGTCTGAATAATATTTGTTTTCAGACGGCCTTTTAAACGGTTTGAAAAATGACGTATCAAACACGTCCTTTTTTCCTATTACAACAGGAACATGGTTGCCAATCCCAAGAAAATCAGGAAGCCGCCGGAGTCGGTTACTGCGGTAATCAGCACTGAGCTGCCCAATGCCGGGTCGCGTCCGGCTTTGTCCATCATGACGGGGATAAGGACGCCGACGGTCGCGGCAAGCAAAAGGTTCAAGGTCATCGCGGCCACCATAACCAAACCGATGCCGATGTTGCCATAGAGCAGCCATGAAATCACGCCCATTACCGTACCCCAAATAATGCCGTTGACCAAGGCGACGCCGATTTCTTTTTTCAACAGGCGGCCTGCCTGTGTGCTGGTCATTTGCCCCATTGCCATGGCGCGGACGATCATGGTGATGGTTTGGTTGCCGGAGTTGCCGCCGATACCAGCGACGATGGGCATCAGTGCGGCCAGCGCGACAATTTTCTCGATACTGCCTTCAAATGCGCCAATTACGCGGCTGGCGATAAAGGCGGTACACAGGTTGATGGCGAGCCACATCCAGCGGTTTTTCACCGAGTCCCAAATCGGGGCGAACAAGTCCTCTTCTTCTTGCAAACCGGCCATGTTCAACATGTCTGCTTCGGATTCTTCACGGATCACGTCCACCATTTCGTCAATGGTGATCCTGCCGATCAGCTTTTTGTTTTCATCGACAACCGGCGCGGTTACCAAGTCATAACGTTCAAATGCCTGCGCCGCTTCTTCCACGTCGTCTTCCGGACGGAAGCGCACGACATCGGTGGCCATCACGTCTGCCACCATGTCTTCAGGGTCGGCGACCAAGAGTTTGCGGATGGGCAGCACGCCTTGCAACACGTCGTTTTCATCGACCACGAAAATCTTGTCGGTATGGTCGGGCAGGCTGTCGAAACGGCGCAAGTAGCGCAACACGACCTCACACGTCACATCGGCGCGGATGCTGACCAATTCAAAGTCCATAATCGCGCCGACTTGGTTGTCTTCGTAAGACATCGCCGCTTTGACCTGCTCGCGCTCTTCTTCATCACGCGTTTGCAGCGCTTCATACACCACTTGGTGTGGCAAGTCGTCTGCCAGTTCTGCCAATTCGTCAGCGTCCAAATCATCGACGGCGGCCAACAGCTCGTCTTTGTCCATGGACTCGATCAGCATTTCGCGCACGGAGTCGGATACTTCCAGCAAGACTTCGCCGTCGTCTTCAGGGGCGACCAAAAGCCAAACGATGTTACGCTCGCGCGGCGGCAGGGATTCCAAGACGGCGGCCACGTCGGCAGGGTGCAACTCGGCCAAGAGGACGGTCAGCTCGGTGAACTTGTCGCGCAGGCTTGCGTCTTCAATCGGCACGCCTGCTTCGATTTGTTCAAAGGACGGCTCGAGGACTTCGCATAAGGCATGGATGCGGTCGATATCGTCAGAGATGCGATCGTCAGAAATGCGGTCTTCTACCACATCATTGTCGGGGGTATTGTCGAGATTCGGAGGGGTTTGTTCGATGCTCATAAATGCTCCGCCCGCCGGACGCGGGAAGGCATTTCGGCGGGATGATTATTGTTGTTGTGTATCAGATGGGAAGTTCAAAGGCGAACTGGGAAGGTCCATAATTCAAGCCTACTGAGAGGCACAGAGTTGTAAACGGTGCATATTCTACTCTTTTTTAGGCCGTTTTACCATTTTTAACGGGAAAGGCCGTCTGAAATTTAAATTTCAGACGGCCTTTTCATTTGCTCAAACCTTATTCTTTAGGCAGGCGCAGGACGGAGACGATGAATCCGCCCCAAATGACGATCAATGCGACAAGCATCATAATAATGGCTGAAGTACTCATTATTCGTCTCCTTCACGTTCGTGTTCATGTTCGTCTTTGACGTTGAAGTTCTGACCATGTTTCCACGGCAAGAACGACAGCAGGACAGACAATACCAAGAGAGCGCCGACCATGCCCCAACCGAAGATATTGAGGAAGCTGTCAGGATAGCCGCTGTAATTCTCTTTTAAGAGGCCGGCGGTATCTTGATAAAGCATATAGCCGAGCATAGCGACGGTAACCACCACGCTGGCAGTCCAAACTTTACCGACACGGATGGAAGACAGCGCGTTCAAGTGATTGCGCAGTTCCGGCAGCTTGTGCAACAGGACAATCGCCAGAACGTAAACAAAACCAGAAGCCACAATGCCGTAGGTATTGATGAATTTATCCAATACGTCCAACACAGGCAGGCCGGTGGTCGTACCGAACAGCAAGGTAGAAATAATCGCCATTGGCACGCCTGCAATCAACGTTGCGCTGACACGGCCGATGTTCATTTTGTCTTGAATTGCAGCCACAATCACTTCAACGATGGAAATCATGGAAGTTACACCAGCAAACACCAGCGAGCCGAAGAACAACACGCCGATCAACGCGCCCATAGGGGCTTGGTTGATGATGGTCGGGAACGCGATAAACGCCAAGCCGATACCGCTGGATGCCACTTCGCTGACTTCCTTGCCTGCGGCTTGAGCCATAAAGCCCAATGCGGCAAATACGCCGATACCGGCGAGTAACTCAAAGCTACTGTTGGCAAAGCCGACAACCAAGCCTGTGCCGCCCAAGTCGGTTTTTTTCTTCAGGTAAGAAGAATAAGTAATCATAATGCCGAAGCAGATGGAGAGCGAGAAGAAAATCTGGCCATATGCGGCTACCCAGACTTTCGGATCTGCCAAACGGCTCCAGTCAGGCGTAAACAAAGCGTCCAAACCTTTTGCCGCACCCGGCAGAGTCAGGGCAATGCCCACCATGATGACAAACATCACCACCAACAAAGGCATGAAGAATGTGGATGCACCGGCTACACCTTTTTGTACGCCCAAAGCCATAATCGCCAGCGTAAACACCCAGACGGCAATCAGCGGGCCGGCAACTTTGCCGACAAAATCCAAACCCAAGTCTTTGGCATCGGCCATTTGCAGGAAGTCTTTGAAGAAGAAGGTCTGCGGATCCGCACCCCATGCCGAAGTCAACGAATAATAGGCATAGCTTGCCGCCCAGCCAACAATCACGGCGTAGTAGATACAGATGATGACGTTGGTCAGAAAATTCCACCAACCCATCGGCTCAAACAAACGGCCGAGGCGGCGGAAAGCCAAAGGTGGCGAACCGCGGTAACGGTGGCCGATGGCGTAGTCGAGCAGCAACAGCGGAATACCTGCCGTCAACAGCGCAACCAAGTAAGGGAGGATGAAAGCACCGCCGCCGTTGTCGAAAGCGATGTAAGGGAATCGCCAAATGTTGCCTAAGCCCACGGCCGAGCCGATGGCAGCAAACATAAAGGCGCGGCGACTGCTAAACGTCGCGCGTTCGCTGGATTGAGAATTTGACACGATGAACCTCTTAAAAGTCGAGTGTCGCCAAGGCCGTTCAGCCTTGCGCGTATATATTTAGGAATCAGGCCGGACAAGCCGGTCGGTTAAAGTAGATATTCGGATAAGGATAATATCCGGTATAGAGGATGCACCGCTTATGGCCATGCAAACATAATCTGACCTTATCGTAAAAAAATTTAACAGTGTTGACAAGTCATAATTAAATTTAAATCACAAGCAAAATCTTCATACACTACGACTAAAACCTTCATACACTTATTTATATAACACTCAAACACAGCTCAATCCACCGTTTTTCCCTCCCTTGTTCCGACCATTTCCCCTTTGCTAAAAACCGCCCTCCCCTTATCCGGCAAGGAAAAGCAGGAATCCAAGGCGTTTAAATTCCATGTCATCAAAAATGTTCAGACGGCCTTTTCCTTTTGCTCGATTAAACCCGGGCCGTCTGAAAATTACACTGTTGTATGTTGTAATCAAAAGCCACACTCACATTCTGTTTAATATAAACAAAAACAATCCGCCTCTTCCCGTTTCATTCATTACCATGATTTAAAACGAGCATAAAACACTAAAAACAGAATTAATAAAAAATAAAATTTCAAAAAATATACAATAACAATAAATTCAAACCCATATTCCTACTCTAATCATCTACAATCAAAAATAATCGAACCTAAAAATTTCAATAAAACATTAATTACACAACACTACAATTTTGCTATAATTGCCACCATTCGCTCCATAACCCAAACCCAAAAGAAGAGGAAAAGCCATGGGTATCAAAGTTGCCATCAACGGCTACGGCCGTATTGGCCGCCAAGTAGTGCGCGCTATTTTTGACTACAAACTGCAAGACCAACTCGACATCGTTGCCATCAATGCCAGCGGCAGCATCGAGACCAATGCTCACCTGACCAAATTCGACACTGTTCACGGCCGCTTCAACTCTGAAGTTTCCCACGATGAGAAACACCTCATCATCGACGGTAAAAAAATCCCTTACTTCTCTACCCGCAACCCAGCCGAATTGCCATGGGGCGAATTGGGCG
>NZ_JBQCXF010000095.1:0-9527 GCF_051956635.1 Neisseria sp. P0022.S010
GGAATAATCCCTTGCTGCACCACATCGCCGGCCGCGTTGGTTACATTCTCCAAAGGCATACCGGCCACCAAGCCGCCGACAAACGCGCCGACAGCCAAGCTGAGCACCACATGCACGCGCGATAAAGACAGCGCCAGCATGATGATGACCGCAATTACAACCGCATTCATATCGTTCTCCGTTGTTCAGACGGCCTGTTATGTAAAAATAGGCAATCGTCTGTTTACATATTACAAATAAACATCATAACCCAAGCATGAAGCCTTTGCAAAAAACGGCAGGCCGTCTGAAAAAGGACCATCGGTTTCAGACGGCCTGCCGTGAACCCTTTTCAGCGTTTTAATATGGCGTGCGGTTTTGGCGATAAAAATAGCCAAAAAACACGCGCTTCCCATTTTTTGCATAGGGTACCAATGTTAAAATCGACACAATGTTTTGGTTTTAGGTTTGTCACTGAAATTAAAGCATTTATTGATAAAACCCAATTCAATCATACACAAACAAAGGAAAGAAGTGATGGATATTCTGACGCGGCTGCACAATCTGCCGCCCTCCCGCTTTCATTACAAACTTCTGGTTTTGGTCGGCATAGGTTGGCTGTTTGATGCCATGGATACCGGTTTGGTGTCGTTTGTATTGCCGGCTTTGGGCAAAGATTGGGCGCTGGCTCCGGCACAGTTGGGTTGGATTGTCAGCATTGCCTTTGTCGGCATGGCTCTGGGTGCGGTATTCAGCGGCTGGCTGGCGGACAGGTTCGGACGGAAAACCGTTTTTGCCGGTACGATGGTGGTGTACAGCATTGCCACAGGTTTGTGCGCGCTCGCGCCTGATTTGACGGTTTTGCTGGTGTGCCGCTTTTTTGTCGGCGTCGGCTTGGGCGGCCAACTGCCCGTCGCCGTGTCGCTGGTCAGCGAATATGCGCCACCGAAAGTTCGCGGCCGTTTTATTGTATTACTGGAAAGCTTTTGGGGCTTGGGCTGGCTCTCGGCCGCGCTGGTGTCTTATTTCTTTATTCCGCAAACCGGCTGGCACAGCGCGTTTTTATTCGGCGCCTTGCCCCTGTTTTATGTGCCGTTGGTGTTGAAATTCGTTCCCGAATCCGTGCCTTACCTGCTTTCCCGTGGCAAAACCGACGAAGCGCACCATTTGGTATCCGCGCTGGAAATTCAATCGGGCATCACGCCGCCGATAGAAGCCGTTGCCGCACCGGCCGCCCCGCGCGAACGCATCCGCTTCTTCCAACTTTGGCAACATCCGTTTGCACGGCGCACACTGATGCTGTGGCTGGTTTGGTTCGGCATCGTGTTTTCGTATTACGGCATTTTCACTTGGTTGCCCAAATTGCTGGTCGAGCAGGGCAATACCGTGGTAAAAACCTTTGAATATGTGTTGGTGATGATTGTTGCGCAACTGCCCGGCTATATAGCCGCCGCGGCTTTGGTGGAGAGAATCGGCCGCAAAGCAACACTGGCAGGCTTTCTGGCCGCTTGCGCCGCGTGCGCATGGTTTTTCGGGCAAAGCACCACTGCGGCCGAAGTCATGGTCTGGGGCAGCCTGATGTCCTTCTTCAACTTGGGCGCATGGGGTGTTTTGTACACCTACACCCCCGAACTCTACCCTTTGCGCTTCCGTGCCTTCGCATCCGGCTGGGCAGGCGCCATCGGCCGCGTCGGCGGCATACTCGCGCCCATGGTGGTGGCGGCGATGGTGGGCAACAGCGGCGGCTTCGGCAATATCTTTATGATGTTTGCCCTGGTTATGCTGCTGATTGTGGCGGTAATCTTGGTATTGGGTGAAGAAACCAAAGGCCGTACGCTGGAGGACATCAGCCAATAAAAGGCATACATAAATCAAAGGCCGTCTGAAAAAGATTTCAGACGGCCTTTGTTTTATTTCGAGTATGTAATTTTAATACATCGATTTTCTGTTTTTATCTTAATTATCGAGGAAAGCGACGAAGAATAACCGTCTTTGTTTTCGTGTGGATAAAAATATTATACTTCAAAGAATTAAAATGAATAAACGATAAAATGGCCGTCTGAAAAGTTCAATCATGGTTTGTGATGTAGGTCAAAGCAAAATGTAACTAAATTACCTATAGTTATCGTAGTGAAAATTTATTGACCTTATTGCCACCTTTTATTAAGGAGATACACCATGAACGCATCAGCCGACAACGTCGTCAGCCCAGCCGTAGCCGAGGTAAACAGCCTGGTTGACAAGGGTTTACGGGCATTGGACGAGTTTCTTAAGCTCGATCAGGAGCAGATTGACTTTATTGTTGCCAAAGCCTCTATCGCCGCGCTGGACAAACATGGTGTACTCGCCATGCACGCGGTCGAAGAAACGGGACGCGGTGTATTTGAGGATAAGGCGACGAAAAACCTGTTTGCCTGCGAAAACGTCGTGCGCCGCCTGCGCGATTTGAAAACCGTGGGCGTCATCAGCGAAAACGATGTAACCGGTATTACTGAAATTGCCGATCCGGTCGGCGTGGTTTGCGGTATCGTGCCGACGACCAATCCGACTTCCACCACCATTTTCAAATCCCTGATTGCACTGAAAACCCGCAATCCGATTATTTTCTCGTTCCACCCGTCCGCCCAGCAGTGTTCCGCCCATGCCGCGCGTATCGTGCGTGATGCGGCGATTGCGGCCGGTGCGCCGGAAAACTGTATCCAGTGGATTGAAAAGCCGTCTATGGAAGGCACTTCCGCACTAATGAAGCATCCGGGCGTGGCAACGATTTTGGCGACCGGCGGCAATGCGATGGTGGAAGCCGCGTATTCTTGCGGCAAACCTGCGCTCGGCGTCGGGGCGGGCAACGTACCTGCTTATGTTGAAAAAACGGCGGACATCAAACAGGTGGCGCACGATATTGTGATGTCGAAATCTTTCGACAACGGCATGGTGTGCGCCAGCGAGCAAGCGGTGATTGCCGATAAAGAGATTTACAAAGAGTTGGCCGAAGAGTTCAAATCCTACGGCGTGTACTTTGCCAACAAAAAAGAAAAAGCCATGCTCGAAGAGTTTATCTTCGGCGTAACGGCGAATTGCGCCAGCTGCGGCGGCGCGAAACTCAATTCTGCGGTAGTGGGCAAACCGGCGGCATGGATTGCCGAGCAGGCCGGGTTTAAAGTGCCTGAAAAAACCAACATAATCATCGCCGAATGCCGTGAAGTCGGTCCGAACGAGCCGCTGACCCGCGAAAAACTTTCGCCTGTTTTGGCCATGATTAAGGCAGATTCGACCGAACAAGGCTTGAAGTTCGCCGAAGAAATGGTTGCCTTTGACGGCTTGGGACACTCCGCCGCCATCCATACCGCCGATGAAGAATTGGTCAAAACGTTCGGCTCCCGCGTCAAAGCGCTGCGCGTGATTTGGAATTCGCCTTCCACCTTCGGCGGCATCGGCGACGTGTACAATGCCTTCCTGCCTTCTCTGACCCTCGGTTGCGGCTCTTACGGTAAAAACGCCGTCGGCGGCAACGTCAGCGCAGTCAATCTGTTAAACATCAAAAAAGTAGGCCGTCGGAGAAACAACATGCAATGGTTCAAAGTGCCCGCCAAAATCTATTTTGAACGCGATTCCATCCAATATCTGCAAGACATGAAAGACTGCGAAAAAGTCATGATTGTGACCGACCGTTCGATGGTTGATCTGGGCTTTGTCGATAAAATCACCTACCAGCTCCACCAACGTAAAAACAAAGTGACCATCCAGCTGTTTACCGATGTCGAAGCCGATCCGAGCGTCCAAACCGTCTATAAAGGCATGGATTTGATGCGCAGCTTCCAGCCCGACACCATCATCGCGCTGGGCGGCGGCTCGCCGATGGACGCGGCCAAAGCCATGTGGCTCTTCTACGAGCAGCCGCAAGTCGACTTTGAAGACTTGGTGCAAAAATTCATGGACATCCGCAAACGCGCGTTCCGCTTCCCTGAATTGGGCCGCAAAGCCAAATTTATCGGCATCCCTACCACATCGGGTACCGGCTCCGAAGTGACGCCGTTTACCGTCATCAGCGACGGCGACAAAAAATATCCGATTGCCGACTACTCGCTGACCCCAACCATTTCGATTGTCGATCCTGCGTTTACCATGACCGTACCGGCAAGCGTAACCGCCGATACCGGTTTGGACGTATTGACCCACGCGGTAGAAGCGTACGTTTCCGTACTGGCGAACGACTTTACAGACGGCCTCGCCCTGCAAGCCATCAAGCTCGTGTTCCAATACCTCGAACGCTCCTACAAACACGGTGCGGCCGATCCAGAAGCGCGCGAGCATATGCACAACGCCTCCACCATCGCAGGCATGGCGTTTGCCAATGCGTTCTTGGGCATCAACCACTCGATGGCACACAAAATCGGCGGTAAATATCACGTTCCGCACGGCCGTGCCAACGCCATCCTGCTGCCACACGTCATCCGCTACAACGGTACGCGCCCGCAGAAAACCGCCACTTGGCCGAAGTACAACTACTACAAAGCCGACCTGAAATATCAGGAAATCGCCCGTACTTTAGGCCTGCCATGCAGCACACCGGCAGAAGGCGTCGAATCCTTCGCCCGCGCCTGTCATGAACTGGCGGTCAACGTCGGCATCAAAATGTCGTTTAAAGAGCAGGGCATCGATGAGAAAACCTTCCTCGACGGCAGAAAAGAGCTGGCCATGATGTCTTTTGAAGACCAATGCACCCCGGCCAACCCGCGTCTGGCATTAGTCGCCGACATGGAAGAAATCCTGACCAAAGCCTATTACGGCGAATAAAATCGGGGAGATAAAAAGGCCGTCTGAAACCTGAATATAGGGTTTCAGACGGCCTTTCTTTATTCGGTTCTTTGGTTTTATCAAAGCTAAGGTTTTCATTTGAATACGATGGTTCAAAAAATATCTTTAATAACTTTAATTTAATGGTAAACCTTACAATTCAAGGAAATAACGGTTTTAAAAATAAAAGGCCGTCTGAAAGCTTGATTGACTTTCAGACGGCCTTTATCTGTGTGGCTAAACCTTAAAAGCGGTTTAGACGACGATATTCACCAAACGTCCGGGAACGACGATGATTTTCTTCGCAGGCTTGCCTTCCATGAATTTCACCGCGCCTTCGTTAGCGAGTGCGGCGGCTTCGAGGTCGGTTTTGGAGGCGTCGGCGGCAACGGTGATTTTGCCGCGCAGTTTGCCGTTGACTTGAACCATGACTTCGATTTCGGATTTAACCAAGGCGGCCTCATCGACTGTCGGCCAGCCTGTTTCCCACAGTTTCGCGCCGTTCAATTCGCTCCACAGGGTTTCGCAGATGTGCGGCACGATGGGCCACAGCAGGCGTACGACAGCTTCCAATACTTCTTGGGCGACGGCTCGGCCTTGTTCGCCGTTGGTGTCGGTTTTGTCGTATTGGTTGAGCAGTTCCATCACGGCGGCGATGGCGGTGTTGAACTGCTGGCGGCGGCCGTAGTCGTCGCTGACTTTGGCGATGGTGGAATGCAGTTTGTGGCGCAGGTCCTTGAGTTCTTTAGATAAACCGTCTTGGCTGCCTGCAAACGCTTTGACCGCGCCGCCTTGTTTCAGGTATTCGTAAACGGTACGCCACAGACGACGCAGGAAGCGGTGCGCGCCTTCGACGCCGCTGTCGCTCCACTCGAGGGACTGTTCGGGCGGTGCGGCGAACATCATAAACAGGCGGGCGGTGTCCGCGCCGTAGGCGTTAATCAATTCTTGCGGATCGACGCCGTTGTTTTTGGACTTGGACATTTTTTCCGTGCCGCTGATAACGACTGGCAGTCCGTCTGCTTTGAGGACGGCGGAAACGGGGCGGCCTTTGTCGTCGAAAGTCAGCTCGACATCGGCAGGGTTGATCCAGTCTTTGCCGCCTTTGTCGTTTTCACGGTAGTAGGTTTCGCAAACGACCATGCCTTGCGTCAGCAGGCGTTCAAACGGTTCGTCAACATTGACCAAGCCTTCGTCGCGCATCAGTTTGGTGAAGAAACGCGCGTACAGGAGGTGCAGAATCGCGTGTTCGATACCGCCGATGTATTGGTCGACCGCGCCCCAGTATTTCGCGGCTTCAGTCGATACCATGCCTTCTGCGAACTTGGGCGACATGTAGCGGAAGAAATACCAGCTCGATTCCATGAAGGTGTCCATGGTGTCGGTTTCGCGTTTTGCAGCGCCGCCGCAGCATGGGCAGGTGGTTTCGTAAAACTCTGGCATTTTTGCCAGCGGCGAACCCATGCCGTCGGGTACGACGTTTTCAGGCAAGACGACGGGCAGTTGGTCGGCAGGGACGGGTACGTCGCCGCATTTTTCGCAATGGACGATAGGAATCGGGCAACCCCAGTAGCGTTGGCGCGAAATACCCCAGTCGCGCAGGCGGTATTGGGTTTTCGGTTCGCCTGCGTCTTGGCTTTGTAGCTTGGCGGCAATGGCGTCGAATGCCGTCTGAAAATTCATGCCGTTGAATTCGTTGCTGTTTACTAGGAAGTTATCTTCATTGTTTTGGAACTGCATATTCCAATTTAATCTGATGGTTTCCAATGCCCCGAAGATTTCACTCAAATACGGTTCATCGTCAAGGCCTGCCTTATTGACTTGTTCTAATACTCTATCTGCAAAACGTTGCGTTGGATTCTTTGAATAATCAAAAATATATTCAATATCAAACGGTAAGTTATTTTTAGCCGCAATTTTTTGTAATCGTGCTACCGCGCCATCAATCACTTTATTGCTGACAACCCATTTAATCGGCAAACCATATTTGCACGCGAATTCGAAATCGCGTTCGTCGTGCGCCGGAACAGCCATCACAGCGCCATCGCCGTAGCCCCACAATACATAGTTGGCAATCCACACTTCCAGTTTGTCGCCGTTAAGCGGGTTGATGACGTAGCGGCCGGTCGGCACGCCTTTTTTCTCCATCGTCGCCATATCGGCTTCGGCAACGGAGCCGGCTTTGCATTCGGCGATAAATGCCTGCAATTCGGGTTTGTCGGCGGCTGCGGCGGTTGCCAGCGGATGCTCGGCGGCAACGGCGACATAAGTCGCGCCCATCAGCGTGTCGGGACGGGTGGTATAAACTTGCAGGAATTTCGCGTAATCGCCTTCCAAACCTTGTTTGCTGTCGTCTGAAACGGCGAAGCGCACGGTCATGCCGCGAGATTTGCCGATCCAGTTGCGCTGCATGGTTTTGACTTGTTCAGGCCAGTGTTCCAGTTCGTCCAAGTCGTTGAGCAGTTCTTCGGCGTAATCCGTGATTTTGAAGTAATACATCGGGATTTCGCGTTTTTCGATCAACGCGCCGGAACGCCAGCCGCGTCCGTCGATGACTTGCTCGTTGGCAAGGACGGTTTGGTCGACCGGATCCCAGTTTACCGTGCCGTTTTTGCGGTAGACGATGCCTTTTTCAAACAGCTTGGTAAATAGCCATTGTTCCCAGCGGTAGTATTCGGGTTTGCAGGTAGCGACTTCGCGCTCCCAGTCAATCGCAAAACCCAGGCTTTTGAGCTGGGTTTTCATGTATTCGATGTTGTCGTACGTCCAAGCGGCAGGGGCGACATTGTTTTTCATCGCCGCGTTTTCCGCAGGCATGCCGAACGCGTCCCAACCCATAGGCTGCATGACGTTGAAGCCGTTTAAGAGTTTGAAGCGGCTCAATACGTCGCCGATGGTGTAGTTGCGTACATGCCCCATGTGCAGCTTGCCGCTGGGGTAGGGGAACATGGAAAGGCAGTAGTATTTGGGTTTGGAAGCGTCTTCGGAGACGTTGAAAATACGCTCGTCGTCCCATTTTTTCTGCGCCGCAGGCTCGATGGCGGCGGGCTGGTAATGTTCTTGCATGGTCATTCTGTTTTTCGCTTGAAAACGTTGGAAAAAATAAAGATGGGATTATAGCAGGTTGTCGGGCCTGTCGGTTTGACAAAGGCCGTCTGAATGTTTGGATGTCGGAAAAGCACAATTTCAGACGGCCTTGAAAATACTGACTTGAGTTTTTGATACTCGCCCACATATCCCACCCAGTTTGAATTCATTCTTAACACTATCAAAATTATGAGCAATAAAGATTTTTACGAAACACTTGGTGTTGCCCGCAGCGCTAGCGACGATGAAATCAAAAAAGCCTACCGCAAACTGGCAATGAAATACCATCCCGACCGCAACCCTGACAACAAAGAAGCGGAAGAAAAATTTAAAGAAGTCCAAAAAGCTTACGATACCTTGTCAGACAAGGAAAAACGCGCCATGTATGACCAATACGGCCATGCCGCGTTTGAGCAGGGCATGGGCGGCGGCGCGGGCGGATTCGGCGGTTTTGGCGGATTCGGCGGCGCGCAAGGCTTCGATTTTTCCGATATTTTCAGCCAAATGTTCGGCGGCGGTGCCGGAGGCCGCCAGCCGGATTACAGCGGTGCGGACTTGCAGGTCGGCATAGAGATTTCGCTTGAAGAAGCCGCCAAAGGCGTGAAAAAACGCATCAACATTCCGACTTACGAAGAATGTGATGTCTGCCACGGCTCAGGTGCCAAACCGGGCACATCCGCATCGACTTGTTCGACCTGTCACGGCTCAGGCACAGTACACGTCCGCCAAGCCATTTTCCAAATGCAGCAGACTTGTCCGACTTGTCACGGTACGGGCAAAGAAATCAAAGATCCTTGCGTCAAATGCCGTGGCGAAGGCCGCACCAAAACCAGCAAAACGGTTGAAGTCAACATTCCGGCCGGTATCGACGACGGTCAACGCATCCGCTTGAGCGGCGAGGGCGAGCCGGGTCAACACGGCGCGCCGGCAGGCGATTTGTACGTCAATGTCCGCGTGAGACAGCACAAAATCTTCGAGCGCAACGGCTTGGACTTGCATTGCGAACTGCCGATCAGCTTTGCCATTGCCGCATTGGGCGGCGAAGTCGAAGTGCCGACTTTGGACGGTAAAGTCAAACTGCACATTCCGAAAGAAACGCAAACCGGCCGCCGCATGCGCGTGAAAGGCAAAGGCATCAAGTCTCTGCGTTCCAGCTCGACCGGCGATTTGTACTGCCACATTTTGGTTGAAACTCCGGTTAACCTGACCGACCGTCAGAAAGAGTTGCTGGAAGAATTTGAAAAAATCTCCTCCGGCCTCAATCTCAGCCAAACCCCGCGCAAAAAATCGTTTTGGGAAAAAGTAGGCGAAAAAGTAGGCGATTTGTTCTCCGATAATTAATCGTTGTGAAAAAGGCCGTCTGAAACCTGCTTGAATGAGGTTTCAAACGGCCTTTTGTTTTTCTTTTTGTTGCTTCAAGCCATGGTTTGCCTTACAATGCGCGCTTCACTCTTACGGGAGTAGCCATTCGGCGCAATGCCGAAACCGTTGTCAACATAATCGGCTTGTGCGGCCGTGGCAGCGGTATCTTCTCTGCTTTATCGGAAGACAGGCAAGACGTAAGCGTTGTCCATACCCTTGCGGGCGGTATGCACAGCGCTTTTTGTTTGCCCGCTTTTCGGTTGAGTATCTTAAATCATGGAAGCTTTTTTCTCCTCGACGCTGGG
>NZ_JBQCXF010000096.1:0-9527 GCF_051956635.1 Neisseria sp. P0022.S010
CTACGACATTGCATGAAAATAAAAAAGGTTCACTTATGAACAGAGCCAATCTTCAAGAGCTGGGTAATCTGAGGGAGCGGATTCCCGGCGTCATCAACATCGCCCGAATAGCCATCGTCTTGCCGCTATTGGTTTTGCACGCTTTTGGCAGCTATACGGGCGGCAATCTGATTGGCGTTTCGTTGCCGGCAGTTGAGTTTTATATCTGGATAACGCTGTATTTCTTCCTGATTATGCTCTCCGTGCTCCGCCCGGGCTGGCAGTGGCAATCCTTGGATTTGCCCAATGCCAGCGCAGTGGTCGACATCACCATGATTATGGTTTTAGTGTATATCTCCGGCGGTACGGCTTCCGGTTTCGGGATTTTGGTTTTGCCGTTTGTCGCCACGTCGTGTCTGCTCAGTTATGGCCATTATCCCATGCTGTACGCAGGCTATACAGCAATGCTGTTTATTTTGAACCTGTTTTTAGACGGCAGTATACGTTTCGATTCGTTTAATTGGGACGCAAAATCAGTGGCGAATTCTTTGATGCTGATCGGCGCCAGCTATCTGGTGGCGATGCTGACCTCGTTTGCCGCCCGTTATCTCGAACAGGCCACAGAGTCCGCCAGCCGCCATCAATTGGCCTACCGCCGTATCAGCGGCTTGAATCATTTGGTTTTGAACCGCGTTCAGGAAGCGGTTGTGGTGATTGATGCGACCCAACGCGTGTGGCTGTTTAACAAGCAGGCAAAAATCTATTTCCCCAGTCTGATTATCGATCAGCAGGAAATCGTGTTTGGCGAACTGGTCGCACGCTGGCAGCGTCAACCCGACAAACCTTTTGAAACCGATATCCATATTTTCCAACACGCCATGCACGTCCGTGCCGTTCCGCTGATTCAGGAGCAAACTGAGCTGCTGATGTTGTACGTCCGCTCATTGCGTGAAGTGGCTGCGGAGGCCATGTCCACCAAGCTGACTTCGCTCGGACAGTTGACTGCCAACCTTGCCCACGAAATCCGCAACCCGATGTCCGCCATCCGTCATGCCAGCGATTTGTTGCAAGAGGGCGATGAGGCAGACGCGCTCAAGGCCAAGCTCTACAACATCATCGACAGCAATATCCAACGCATCGACAAGATGTTGGAAGACGTATCCCTGTTTAACAAACGAGACAACATCAGCCGCCAGCCGATTAATCTGATGAAATTCTGGTTGGAGTTCAAGCAGGAATTTACCTTGAACAATCCCGATGCCATCGGCTGTCTGCGCATGAATATGGACGGCAACAATCTGACCGTATTGGTCGATCCTATGCACTTGCAGCAAGTGATGTGGAACTTGTGCAACAATGCGTGGCGACACAGCCGTCAGGACGAAAACGCCATTACCGTCCTTATCCGCCCTAGCGGCAGGATGCATATTTCCATCGTAGTGGCGGACAACGGCAAAGGCGTGCCGCCTGATGTACGAAATCATTTGTTCGAGCCGTTTTACACTACCGAAAAACAAGGCACCGGCTTGGGGCTTTACGTCGCACGCGAGTTGGCACACGCCAATATGGGGCAGCTGCATTATCACCCTGAAATGAACGGGTTTGAATTGATTTTACCGAAGGAGCAAGCGCGGGATGAATAAATTGCAAGAGCCGGTTTTGGTTGTTGATGACGAGGCGGACATCCGCGACCTGATGGAAATGACCCTGATGAAAATGGGTCTGCGCGTCGATACTGCGGCTGGTGTTGAAGAAGCCAAAGACAAGCTGGACAGCAACGATTATTCGCTGGTGCTGACCGATATGCGTATGCCCGACGGCTCCGGCCTAGAGGTTGTCCAACACATTGATGAACTGATGCTCGACACGCCAGTCGCCGTGATTACGGCTTTCGGCAATGCCGACCAAGCCGTTGAAGCCTTGAAAGCAGGGGCGTTTGATTATCTGCAAAAACCGATTACGCTGTCGCAGTTGCGTTCATTGGTTAAATCGGCAGTATCGGTTTCAGACAATACTACCGAACCCACGCCGTCTGAAAAAGTCAAATCGCAGCCTGCGCCAGTTTCTGCCGCCCTGTATAAACCCGAACCTCAGCCGGCCAAGCCTGTTGTTACGCCTCCTAAGAGCGTACAGAATGAATTTAACCGGCCTTTGACTGTTCCGGAAGGACTCAATTCCTTAAAAGAGCGTTTTTCAGCCGGCAGCATCAATCCTGCTCTGCAACAAGACGCACCTATATTGGAAGGCGAGGACGATATGCCGCGCCTGTTGGGCACCTCGCCGCAAATGGTCGAAGTGCGCCACCTGATTCGCAGATTGGCCCACAGCCTTGTTCCCGTTTATATCTCCGGCGAGTCCGGTACGGGTAAAGAGCAGGCGGCGCGCACGATTCACGAACTGTCCGACCGTGCCGACAAACCGTTTATTGCCGTCAACTGCGGTGCCATTCCTGAAAACCTGATGGAAAGCGAATTTTTCGGTTACAAAAAAGGCAGCTTTACCGGCGCGGATCAAGACCGTTTAGGTTTTTTCCAACACGCTGACGGCGGCACTTTGTTCCTTGACGAAGTTGCCGATCTGCCGCTTGCCATGCAGGTCAAACTCCTGCGCGCCATTCAAGAAAAAGCCGTGCGCCGTATCGGCGATGCGCGGGAAACCTCTGTGGATGTGCGCATTATTTGTGCAACCCATAAAAACCTCGAAGCTTTGGTTGAAAGCGGCGCGTTCCGTCAGGACTTGTATTACCGCCTCAACGTTGTCACCCTGCACATGCCGCCTTTGCGCGAAATGCGCGAAGACTTGGGCGCGCTGATTTTGTATCTGCTGTACAAACACCGTCACGGCAATCAAACCTACAAACTCAGCCCGAAAGCCCAAGAAGCCCTGTTGCATTACAGCTATCCCGGCAACTTCCGCGAGTTGGAAAACATCCTCGAACGCGCCGTCGCACTGACGGTCGGCCAAGTGATACAAGTGGATGACTTGCAGATTCAAAACACCCCACAGGTTAAGGCTGAACGCAGCGGCTTCTCTTTTGACGATATTGCCGAACCTGACGCACGCGAAACTACACTCAATCACAGCCCCATTCCGCCGTTTGATCCGCGTACCATGCAGATACAGGATTACCTCGACCAAGTGGAACGCAGCATCATCGAGCAGGCTTTGCAGCAAACCCGTTACAACCGTACCCAAGCCGCCAAACTTTTGGGCATCAGCTTCCGCTCTATGCGCTACCGCATGGAACGCTTGGACATCAATTAAAACGTTCAGACGGCCTGAGTTTTCAAGGCCGTCTGAAACATAAGCCTTATGTACAAGATTTATTTTGACGAAACTTCATCTACCGAACTTCGCAGCCTTGCCGCGCCTTTCGGGCTGACCGTTATCGACCGGCAGCCTGAAGAAGGCAGTTTCCTTATCGCTGACGAAAGCGGAATCAGCTTGTGCCGCGCCGGTGAAAAAGGCTGTGTCCGCGTTGATTTTGATGGCGGTGCCGCCCATTATCGGCGCACTAAAGGCGGAGGCGAGTTGATTGCCAAAGCCGTTAACCACACTACGCAACCGACTGTTTGGGACGCTACCGGAGGACTGGGGCGCGACAGTTTTGTGCTTGCCTCGTTGGGTTTGAAGGTACAAACTTTTGAACAAAATCCTGCCGTTGCCTGTCTACTTTCAGACGGCCTCAACAGAGCAGTGCAAAGTGAAGAGACACGGGAGATTGCCCAGCGTATTACTTTGCATTTCGGTAATGCCGTTGATTTAATGCAGGAATTGGCCACACAAAACGGCAGATCCGATGTAGTGTACCTCGACCCGATGTATCCGGAGCGTCGCAAAACCGCCGCCGTGAAAAAAGAAATGGCTTACTTTCACGACTTGGTCGGCGTGGCACAAGACGAAGCCGAGTTGTTGGATGCGGCATTGAATACCGCCAAAAAACGCATTGTCGTCAAACGCCCGCGCTTGGGCGAATTTCTCGACGGGCGCAAACCTGCTTATCAATACACAGGCAAAAGCACACGTTTTGACGTTTACCTTCCGACAAGGCCGTCTGAAGACTAAAAGCAAACTTGCAACATATCAAAAGAAACCGCCGGCGTTATCAGCGCGGCGGCAAAGTATGATATAAATACCCTTTCCCAAACTTCATTGGAGCAAACTATCATGGAATTAGTATTCATCCGTCACGGACAAAGCGAATGGAATGCGAAAAACCTTTTCACCGGCTGGCGCGATGTCAAGCTGAGCGAGCAAGGTTTGGCAGAAGCCGCGGCAGCAGGTAAAAAGTTGAAAGAGAAGGGCTACGAGTTCGACATCGCCTTTACTTCCGTTCTGACCCGTGCCATCAAAACCTGTAACATCGTTTTGGAAGAATCCGACCAACTGTTTGTTCCACAAATTAAATCATGGCGTTTGAACGAGCGCCACTACGGTCAGCTGCAAGGTATGGATAAAAAACAAACCGCAGAAAAATACGGCGACGAGCAAGTCCACATCTGGCGCCGCAGCTACGACACCCTGCCTCCGCTGCTGGATCCTAAAGATCCTCACTCCGCCCACAACGACCGCCGCTATGCCAACCTGCCTAGCGATGTCGTACCTGATGGCGAAAACCTCAAAGTGACTCTCGAGCGCGTCCTGCCTTTCTGGGAAGACCAAATCGCTCCGGCCATCTTGAGCGGCAAACGTGTATTGGTTGCGGCACACGGCAACTCCCTGCGCGCTTTGGCCAAACACATCGAGGGCATTTCCGACGAAGACATCATGGGCTTGGAAATCCCAACCGGTCAGCCGCTGGTGTACAAATTGGATGAAAACCTGAAAGTGATTGAAAAATTCTACCTGTAAGGTAAAGGGAAAAAGGACGTGTTGGACACGTCCTTTTTTATATTTGTCTGTTTTGAGGCCGTCTGAAGGCAGTTGATGGCGGGCGACATGAAAAAAGGACGCGTAAAGCGTCCTTTATGGAGATTAAACCCTGTATTACTGGTTTTTCTCGATGATTTCTTTGAGGTGGGGCATAGGGCTGTAACCGCTTTGGCTGCGGCCGTTAGGGAAGACCACGGTTGGTGTGCCGTTGAAGCCGAATTGTTCGCCCAACGAAGTGGTTTCTGCAACAGGGTTTTCACAGTTTGCTTTGCCGCTTGGGAGCTTGCCTTTGCGCATCCAGTCGATCCATGCCTGGGTCGGATTAGGTTGGCACCACAACAGCTCGGCTTTGCGCGCGGCATCAGGGTGCAGGCTTGGAATCGGCATCATGAAGGTATAAATCGTGATGTCGGTCATTTTTTCAAACTCATGTTCCAAGCGTTTGCAGTACGGGCAGTCCGGATCGGAGAAAACAGCGACTTTCAGTTTGCCGTTGCCGCGTACTTCTTTGATGGCTTTGTCCAAAGGCAGGGAAGCAAAGTCGATTTTGTTCAAATCGGCGGCGCGTTCTTCAGTCATGCTTTGACGCGTGTTGACGTTGATGAGGTCGCCAACGAGCATATAGTCGCCTTTGGCATCGGTATAGATGATTTGTTTGCCGCTGACGACAACTTCGTAAATGCCTTTAATCGGTGTTTCATTGACGCTCAAAACTTTCAAATCTTGGGCGGCATAGACTTTTTCCAAACGCGCTTTCAAAGAAGCAGCAACGGATTTGTCGGCAGGCGCTTCCGCTTTGGCAGCAGGGGCAGGCGCCGCGTTGGCATTGGATACGGCAGGTTGACCGCATGCCAACAAAGGAAGGACGGCAAACGGTGTTAAGATTTTGATTAACTTGGTTTTCATGCGAGAGACTTGCGTGTGTTGAAAGTAAGGCATTGTATCAAACCTCTGTCATGTCTGCATTGTACTCAGGCTCAAATTATCGTCTGAAAATAGCTTTCGGCTGTTAAAATACGAAAAAATAATTTGATTGTTTGTATGTTCTATCACCGTATTGCCGTAAACGTGCCGCTTTCAGACGGCCTTTTGACGTATTCCTATTCCGAGCCGCTTCCTCCGGGAACTCGGGTGCTTGTGCCTTTTCGCAATAAAACCGTTGTCGGGATTGTGTGGGAAACGGATATTTCGCCCGATATGGATACAGCGCGGATTTTGAGCGCTCAGACG
The DNA here is from genome assembly GCF_051956635.1 of Neisseria sp. P0022.S010. Lineage (NCBI taxonomy): Bacteria > Pseudomonadati > Pseudomonadota > Betaproteobacteria > Neisseriales > Neisseriaceae > Neisseria > Neisseria sp. P0022.S010. Next base: position 6,082 of record NZ_JBQCXF010000096.1, read on the forward strand.
GCCTTTGTGGAAGAAAAGCCGTTGCCTCAAAGCTGGCGTGATTTGCTCTCGTTTACGTCGCGTTATTACCACTATCCGACGGGGCAGGCGGTGTTTGCCGCGCTGCCGCAGGGTTTGAAGGAAACGCGCGCGGTGGAAATGCCGCAGCTGCCGTTGTTTTACGCGTTGAACGAAGCGGGCAGGGCGCAAACGCCGCCGCCGGCGCGGTTCAACAAAAAAGCGGCTCTGTGGGACGCGCTGCTGTCGGGCGGAATGACGATGGCGGCGTTGAAGCAGGTGAACGCGCAGGCGGCGAAATTAATCGAAGATTGGGCGGAACAGGGTTGGATTGAAACGACGGAAGCGGCGAAACCTGTATTGAGGTCGTACCACGGGCAGGCTTCGCACTCTGAATTTGTATTAAACGCCGACCAGCAGAAGGCTTCCGATGAAATTCAGACGGCCTTTGGTAAATTTCAGCCGTTTTTGCTGTACGGCATCACCGGCAGCGGCAAGACCGAGGTGTATTTTGATGCGATGGCGAAAGTGTTGGCGCAGGGGCGGCAGGTGTTGTTTCTGTTGCCCGAAATCAACCTCACGCCGCAGCTTTTGAAGCGGGTGGAAAACCGTTTTGCCGACGTGCCGACTGCTGTGTTGCACAGCCAGATGGCGGCAGGCAGGCGCACGCAGGATTATCTGCGCGCCATGTTGGGGCAGGCGAAGCTGGTGATTGGCACGCGGCTGGCGGTGTTCACGCCTTTGCCTGATGTCGGGCTGATTGTGGTTGATGAGGAACACGACGGCTCGTTCAAACAAGACAACGAATTGCGCTACCACGCCCGCGATTTGGCGGTGTGGCGGGCGAAGCAGAGCGGCTGCCCTATCGTGTTGGGCAGCGCCACGCCCAGCTTGGAGAGTTGGCACAAGGCGCAAAGCGGCGCGTACCGCCTCTTGCAACTGACCGAGCGCGCCCATGCCGCCGCGCAACTGCCGCAAGTGGATATCCTCAACGTAGGCCGTCTGAAACTCGACAACGGCTTCTCGCCGCAAGCCTTGCAGCTTTTGAAGCAGAACTTTGAAGCAGGCGGCATGTCGCTGGTGTACCTCAACCGGCGCGGTTTCGCGCCCGCGCTGTTTTGCGGCGACTGCGGCCATACCTTCGGCTGTCCGAACTGCTCCGCCAAAATGGTGTTGCACCAACGCGCCCGCCAACTGCGCTGTCACCACTGCGACCACCGCGAACCCATCCCGTTCAAATGCCCCGACTGCGGCAACCAAGACCTGACCGCCGTCGGCCACGGCACGCAGCGCGTCGAAGAAACCCTGCGCGCCTTCCTGCCCAAGGCCGCCGTCGTCCGCGTCGACAGGGACAGCACGGCGCACAAAAACGACTGGGCGGATTTGTACCGCCGCATCGCCGACAACGAAATCGATATTTTGGTCGGCACGCAGATGCTCGCCAAAGGCCATGATTTCGCGCGGCTCAACCTCGTTATCGTATTGAACGCCGATGGCAGCCTGTATAGCGCGGACTTTCGTGCGCCGGAAAGGCTGTTCGCCGAGCTGATGCAAGTGTCCGGCAGGGCGGGGCGCGCCGACAAACCCGGCAAGGTGTTGATACAGACCCAACTGCCCGAACATCCCGTCTTCGCCGCCGTCAAAGCGCAGGACTACGCCGTGTTTGCCGAAAACGAATTGAACGAGCGGCAAATGTTCGCCATGCCGCCCTTCGGTTTTCAAACCGCCATTCGCGCCGACGCGCCGCGTGTTGCCGATGCGATGGAATTTCTCAACGCCGCCAAAGAAACCCTTGCCCCGCTTTTACCCGAAAGCGTCTCCCAGTTCGGCGCCGCCCCCATGCTGATGGTGCGCCTCGCCGAACGCGAACGTGCGCAAATCTTCCTCGAATCCCCGTCCCGACAGGATTTGCACCGCGCCGTGAGTTTGTGGGTGCAGGTGTTACAGCAAAACCGCGACGGCAAAATCCGATGGTCGGTGGATGTTGATGTGCAAGAGGCTTGATTGAAATGGTTCAATCAATAAGGAAATAAAAGGCCGTCTGAAAATCTGTTTTTCAGACGGCCTTAAGTTTTGAAATCAGTTTAGAAGAATTTTGCAGCGATATAGCCGAGTGCAAGCAGGCTCAAAACGGCGAATACGATAGCCATTGTAAGCAGAAACCGTGTTTTCTTCCTCGCTGCAAGTGCGGCCAGCTCAGGATTTTGGCCTAACTCTTTGCGTAATTGGGATTCCAATTTGGCACGGATTTTTTTGCGCAGTTTTTTCTCTTCCTGCTCACGTTCATATTTGAGCTTGTGGGCAATTTCGGTTTGTTTTTTATGCTCGAAAGAGATTCTTTCCTGCCATTCAATGCGCTTGCGCTGGATGGCAAGCTCATTTTTTTCTGTCAAATCAAAGTGGCAGGTTTTACATTCCTGTGAATCTAGTTCGTCAATAATCGTCATGCAGACGGGGCATTGGATAGGGTCGGGAGTGTTGACTGCCAATACGGCTTCTTCTTCAACCGCTTCCAATTCCATAGCCTGACGGACGATCACGTCCAAACCCAAATAGCCGAAGTAATGCTGCGCATTTTCTCGCTCGTCTTGGGTGCATTTCTCGGCCACAATGGCTTGCGGACGTTCGGCCAAGGCTTGAATCAGGCTCTCAACTTCGTTTTCAGGCAGGTTGTCATACAGGCAGGCATGGATGCGCTCCCTATCCGTGTTCGGCGGATAGGAAACGTATACGTCGAAAAATTTTTCTTGTTTGCTCATTGATATCCCATGAGTATTTCGACTGCGTCAACCAAATGGGTTTGGCCTAAGGTTTTGTTATTGTGTTTGAGCTGTCTTGGCTTATGATACGAGCCAGAACAGAGGCTGCAGTCTCAGGCAGACCAAGTACGGTTTGCCTTTGTGTCGTTAATCGGCTGGACAATAATTTTTTATTTATATGGAAATATGCATGTCCAATGTTATGTCTATTGCAGAGTAAATATTCACGCCCGATATTATTATAAGGTAAATCTAAAATTGTTTAAAATAAATTCACACAAAAGGCCGTCTGAAGATACAGATGGCCTGTTTTTTGTGGCAAAAACGGACTGTTTATACGGAGAAGGACGAACCGCAACCGCAAGTTGTCTCTGCATTCGGATTGCGGATGACGAATTGAGAACCTTGCAGGCTTTCGGTGTAGTCGATTTCTGCACCAACCAGATATTGGTAGCTCATTGGGTCAACCAAGAACGTCAGGCCGTTTTTCTGGATTTCAAAATCGTCGTCGTTTTTGATTTCATCAAAGGTAAAACCATATTGGAAGCCGGAGCAACCGCCACCGTTGACGAATACGCGCAATTTTAAATCAGGATTGTTCTCTTCGGCAATCAAGTCGGCAACTTTGGTGCAGCAGCTGTCAGTAAAGATAATAGGGCTTTCGTCTGACATGATGTGATTCCTTTTATA
>NZ_JBQCXF010000097.1:0-9502 GCF_051956635.1 Neisseria sp. P0022.S010
TAATCCCGCTTATCGGTGGCTTTCTGTCCTTTGAGCAGCGGCAGCCGTTTGGTATCGAGATGTACCAGCTCTCCGGGGTAGGATTTATTGTAGCGTTTGGCCTGCCTTTTGAGTTTTTCCTGAATGCCGCGTTCTACCTTGGCCAGGCGTTTCATTCCGTACTTTGCCTGTTTGAAACGGTTGTTGGTACTGGTTTGGGGTTTGGGCAGCCTGCCTCTTGCAGCTTTAAGTGCGCGGTAAATGGTGACGCGGCTGACTTGGTAGCGGCGTGCCAGGGAGGTTACGCTTTCCTTCCCCTGCGTGTAGGCCAGCCAAATGGCTTGGCGGTGGTGAGGGGTGAGACGGGTGTTTTTGTGCATGTTCATGTTTCAGTATTCTCCTGGAAATACTGTAAACAACGCTACTAGTTTCTACAGGTAATCAATCATGCCCGTTCGGGTGTCCAATAGCTCACTAAATGCACGGCTCAAACAGTCGATTTGGTCATCGTGCTGACCGTTTGGGAACATCCGCATTTCTGAAATCAGCGCATCTGTATCCCATGTGCCGTCATCCAGCACCATCACATTACCGATGTTGACCTGTGCCGCGAATGGCTCGGCTCGTGTCACCTTATCGCCCGACTCAGGGCTGGCAGATACAGAAAAACCCGCCAATTGACGGGTTAAATATAGGGTTTGCGACTTGCCGGCCTGCCCAGGGTCTTGCGGGATAGATATTTTTGTTTTCACACCGTCTTTTTGCACCGTGTTTTTCAAAATTCTGTCTCGCTCATCCGCCCCATATTGGCCGCGCACAATATTGGCAATAATGTACCGCCCATCTTCTGTAACACTAAGCCTGCCGCCTGCTGTATAGTCGCCATCGTTTGCGGTTGAGGCTAAGTCCCATCCGCGCACCCATCTGATATTACCGGCAGGCAATGCCTTAACAAATTGCAGATTGTCAGGCTTAAACGTACCGCCATCAGGCGGTGCAGGTTTTTGCAAATATTGCCCGGCAAATACATACGGCGCGGCTTGTTCCATGCGGCGTAGTGTTTCAATATCGTGCTTTTCAGGCCATAACGCCGTGCCGTCATCTTGAATCGCTGGTAAGCACAAATGTTCCCATTCTTCGCCGTTGCCACCGTCAAGCAGCCAGCCTGCTAAGTCTTTCTCGTGCAGGCGTTGCATGATTAGAATGATCGGCGTTTCAGGGCTGTTCTTACGGGATTCGACTGTGTTTTGAAACCAGTCGATGATGTTTTGCCGTCTGACCTCGCTTCGTGCTTCGTCTGCTTTATGCGGATCGTCAATGATGATACAACCCCCAAAGCCGTCCCGATGTTTGCCAGCACCGAAACCGGTAATCGTACCGCCTGCGCCTGTTGCGTACATCACACCACCTTCGGTTGTCTTCCAATGGCTACTGCTTTCGCTTTCAAGCTCCACATTCGGGAAAATTGCCCGATATTCCTCATGCTGCACCAAGTTTCTAATCTGCACGGAGTTATTGACCGCCAATGTTGCGGAATAGCTCGCATGAATAAATTCACAATCCGGCACGCACCCCATCGCCCACGCGATGAAGTTCACGACCGCGATTTCCGTTTTCGAGTATCGCGGCGGAATATTAATAATCAAGCGTTTTGTTTCGCCGTTGAAAACACGTTCTAGGGCGTTACAGATTAGGGCGTGATGATTCGCTCGCTGCCAAATATAGCCACGTCTTTGATAAAACATCCAGCGTGTAAACATATACAAGCTGCCGTATGATTCCTGGGGTATTTGTCAAAAGCGTGGGTAAGTGGTTTCACACCAACGATGAGAGCTGCACCCAATACATCCTACTGCGCACCATGAAAGAGTTGCCGGTGGGGTTACGCTGGAAAACGATGGAAAACGATTTTGTCCTCATGACCCGCGAGCTACTGGATGAGATGACTACGCAGATGGTATTGGATGAGCAGGCCGACTTTGCCAACGCCGAACGCCATAAAGCCGCCATGTTAAAGGCCGAAAATCCGCTGGAATACGATTATTCGGACGGCTGGACAGCTAACTACGAGCAGCCCGCCGCCGAGCTGGAGGAGGCGTAATCATGAAACCACGATACTACCTAGCTCTCTATAAAGGCCATCGGGGCGGCTCCGGCTGGCGCGTATGGTGTGCTCGAGCCACCGACTGGCTGACCCGCATTCTCACTCGTGGCCAATACAGCCACGCCGAGATTGCCTACGGCCCAGTCGAAGGCGGCGGGTACGACTGTATTTCATCTTCCGTGCGCGACGGCGGCGTGCGCGCCAAAACGATGCTGCTGCCCGCTGATAAGTGGGATCTAATCCCGTTGCCCGACAGCATCAATGAGCACGGCCAGCTCGACCGCCTATACCGCAATACCGTCAGCTAGCCCTACGACTGGTTCGGTGCCGTCGGCGTGGTATTCAAAACCCGCCAACGCGGCGACAAGTGGTTTTGCTCCGAGTGGTACGCCGCCGCATTGGGGCTGCCCGACTGCTGGCGCTGGTCGCCCAATGATCTTGCCGCCATCGTGTCCGTCCTAAAAAGGCAGGCATGAAAAATCTCGCCACGCAGGCGGGGAATAAGAAAGATGAGACGGCAACGCGGCAGGTGCGGGAACACCCGCAGCGAACTGCCCGCCTATCTCGACCTCGTGGCCGAACTGCACCTGCCCGGCTGGGAGTGTTTTGCAGACAGCCAAACCTTTACTGTGAGCAGCACCATCAACCGCAATTCGAGCTACGACGACCACCTGATTTATAAGTTCTGTCGACAAGCGGCAAAGCAGTAGAAAACAAACAGGTCAACGAGTATTCCATTAAAGGCTACTCTGGCACCGAAACCAATAAAGAAAACGGCAGCGTGACTGCCAAAGCCGGTATCAAATTCATCGATACACCAAAGACGGTTCAAACGTTGATGTAAATGCCAACCTGAACGTCAACTACGCTGATGAAAACAAAAAAGAATCTACCGCCGTCAAAGGCGATATGAATGCGACCAATGTTGTCATCAACGCCAAAGACTCTGCTGAAATCGCATCCAACATTACTGCCAACAACAACGTCAACATTACCGCAGGCAACGGCGTAACCTTCACCGAGTCAGCCAATACTGCCTCCAACCAAGGTACAGCCGTTAATGTCGGTATCGGCGCTGGTACGACAATCAATGTTGAAACCGGTGTTGCCGTTCCTCACGTCAATGGCTCTGTCGGCGTCAACAAAACCGATAACGCTTCTTCTACCGCCACAGGCGCGAATGTAGCGGCTGGCAATGACATTAAAATCAATGCCAACAACGGTGACGTCAACCTGCACGGTACCAACCTGGTATCCAACAACTCCGTTGAAGTAGAAGGCAACAAAGTCAATACTTCCGGCGCAATCAGCAGCGTTAACGAAAAAAACCTGACCGTCAATGTCAACGGCAGCTACGCTTCAGGCAAACCTGACGGCGGCATCAACGCCAAAGGTAAAAACGAAGCCAACGTAACCAATACGGCAAACACCATCCAAAGCGACAATGTTGTTATTACTACCGGCTCTCCAACCGGTTTGAGCGTCAACAATACGACCATCAACGGTAATAATGTTGCGTACTACTATGACGACAGTAAAGCTCCTGCGGCGAACCGTTATACCTATCGTCCCCGCCAACCAAGCTACGCCAAACGCCGTTTGCGCTACTAAGATGCGCTATTGAAGTCATTTAATAGCCCTTAAGACATGCCGTCTGAAAACAGAAAGTTTTCAGACGGCATTTCTATCATCAATGCAAAACAACACACTATCTCTGTTATGATAATGCCTCGCTAATATTATTCCGTTCCAACCATGTCTTCCCCCCTTCCTTTTGACGCGCTCACACTTTCCATCGACGGTACCAACCTCATCGAAGCTTCTGCCGGTACGGGTAAAACCTACGGCATTGCCGCGCTCTTTACCCGACTGATTGTTTTAGAAAAAAAAGACATCGAGAAAATTCTGGTCGTTACCTTTACCAAAGCGGCGACAGCAGAACTGAAAACCCGTTTGCGCGCGCGTTTGGACGAAGTGTTGCAGGTTTTGAACGAAATCCAAACTTTGGGCGGCAAGCCGGAACATATTTCAGACGGCCTGAACAAATATTACGAAAAAGAGAAAAAATCCCCCGATGACTTTCTCAATCGCTTGATTCCTTTGGCTTTAGGTGAGCAAGACGGACAGGAAAGCTGCCATCGCCTGATTCTCCGCCTCAAAGCCACGCTGAGCCAGTTTGACAACGCATCGATTTACACTATCCACGGCTTCTGTCAGCGCGTCTTGCGCGATTACGCGTTTTTGTGCGGTGCGCCTTTGGATGTCGAGCTGTCGGACGACTCGCGCGAGAGGCTGCTGATTCCTGCGCAGGACTTTTGGCGGCAGAAAGTGGCAACCGATGCCACATTGGCACAATTGGTTTTTGACCGGAAATGCACGCCCGAAGAAATGCTTGCCGAAATCAAAAGCTATACCGGCCGCCCCTATCTGAAATTCAGACGGCCTGAAGGCAGTTTGAAAGAAGCCCAAGCCAACCTTCAAGAAACATGGCAAAAAGTTTGCGGTCAGTTGGAAGACTTGGAAAAAGCGTTTTGGACAATCTTGCCCAAACTTAATGGCCAGACCTACAAAAGAAATACCTTTGAAAATGTTTTTATCGATTTAAAAACAAACGCCGAATCCAGTCATCTGCCCCGCCTGAGCAAACAAACGCTAGGGAAATTAAGCCTCTTCAGTATCGACACGCTCAACAGCAAACTGAAAAAAGAATATAAAGCCGATGCCGATGCGCCGGAAATTATCCAGCTGCAAGCTTTGGCCAATCTCGGTCGTGATTTGCAAGCAATGGAAAGCGCGGAAGAAGCGGTCTTCATCTGCCTGCAACTCGATCTCCTTTCCTACATCAACCAATCTATTGCCGAACAAAAAAAATCACGCCGCGAGCGCGTGTTTGACGATTTGCTGCTGGATGTCCATCAGGCATTGACCACTAATGAACACGGCAACGCATTGGCAAAAGTGGCAGCGGCAAACTGGGAAATCGCGCTGATTGACGAATTCCAAGATACCGACCCGCTGCAATATGAAATTTTCCGCCAAATTTTTATCGAACAAGGCTGCCCGCTGTTTCTCGTTGGCGACCCCAAACAGGCGATTTACAGCTTTCGCGGTGCGGACATTTACGCCTATCTGCAAGCCGCGCAAGATGCGGACAGGCATTACACCCTCGCCGTCAACTACCGCAGCCATGCCAAGCTGATCAACGGCATCAGCGCCTTGTTCAAACAAAAAAAACATCCATTCGTATTGGAAAACATCGATTACAGCGATGTCTCCGCCAGCCGCGCCAAAAGCCGGCTGTCGCCACACCGCCCCGCCATCCAAGTGCGCTGGCTCAATACGGACGACCAAACCGGCAAAGAAATTTTGCGCGGCCGTGCCGCCGAATATTGCGCCGATGAAATTGCCTTTGCGCTCAATGAAGCAGCCGAAGGCCATCTGAACTTCAAAGGCCGTGCATTGGAATCCGGCGATATTGCCGTCTTGGTACGCACCAACAACGAAGCGGCGATGATTGCCGGAAAACTGAAACAGCGCCGTATCCAAAGCGTGTTGCTGTCGCGCCAGTCCGTTTTCGATTCCGCCGAGGCAGACTCGCTGTCCGCGCTGATCGGCTTTTGGCTCAACCCAAGGCAAACCGACTGGCTGCGCTTTGTCTTAACTGGCGTTTTATTCGGCTATACCGCCAAAGAGATTTACGAACTCAACCACAACGAACACCAGCTACTGAAATGGCTGGAATCGTCTGCCGAAGCCATGGAAAAATGGCGTAAAGGCGGCATTTTTGCCGCCGTGCAGCAGTTTGCCGCCCTACATGACATCGAAACACGCCTGCTCAAAGGCGGCAACGAACGCAGCCTGACCAACTACTACCAAATTCTGGAGCTTTTGGCCGAAGAAGACAGCCAAAGCCGCAACCCTGCCGCCCTGCATAAATGGCTGAACGAACAAATCGGCCGTGCGCGCAGCGGCCATTTCCCGTCAGACGCGCAAACCATCCGTCTTGAAAGCGACGAAAAACTGGTCAAAATCGTTACCATGCACGCGTCGAAAGGTTTGCAATATCCTTTGGTGTACTGCCCCTTCGCGTGGGATACCAAAGACGATTCCAAAGAAAACTGGAAAATCCTGCATACTGAAAGCCACGAAACCGAGCTGCTGGCAACATCTCAAACCTCGGAAGCAGAACTAAGCCATCTTGCCGACGAAAAGACGGCAGAAGATTTACGCCTGCTTTATGTTGCACTTACCCGCGCCGAAGAACAGCTCAACATCTACGCCGCCGCCAACAAATACTGTACGCCAAACAATCCTTTTGCCTATCTGCTCGAAGGTTTGCCGGATGCCGACCGCGAAAGCGTCAACCAAAGCTATAAAAGCGCAACAGATGTTGTGGAAATGCTCAAGCTCAACTGGCAACGCTTTATCAAAAATGCGCCTGAAAATACGGAGTTTGCCTTCACGGAAGAAGCCCCGCCGGAAACCGTCTACCAATACAGCCGCCAGCAAGACCAAGCTTTGGGCGCACATAGCATCAAACGCCGCGATTTTGACTTTATCCGCCACACCAGCTTTACCGGTTTGAGCAGACACACCAAGTCAACCGACGAACAACACGAGCCTTTGCAACCTGCCATCGACCCGGCAGAAAGCGCAGACCGTGCCATGCCGTCTGAAAACCTGCCGTCCCCACTTTCAGACGGCCTTGATATCCACCATTTCCCCCGCGGCACCAATGCCGGCGTATGTTTGCATGAAATGTTGGAAAAACTCGACTTCGCCGCCTCTGCCGAGAGCCAATCCGAAATGATTGCCGAAGTTTTACAACGCCACAGCTTTGAAGACAAATGGTTGCCAACGGTAAGTACCATGCTCGACACCTGCCGCCTGACGCCTTTAATCGGCGAGAGCCTGTCGCAGATTCCGCCGACCCGACGCCTGCCCGAAATGGGGTTTACCCTGTACATGGACGATTTCAAACTGGACAACTTGCGCCGTTGGTTTGCCTCAAGCGAAGCAAACCTGCCGACCGAATGCGTCCAAGCCGCGCAACTGCTTGATTTCCATGATTTGCAAGGCTATTTAAACGGCTTTATCGATATGGTTTGTCAAGATTCAGACGGCAATGTCGTTTTAATCGACTACAAATCCAACCATTTGGGCAACGATACAAGCGCGTACACGCAACAGGCGATGAACGAAGCCGTGGCGCATCATCACTACTACCTGCAAGCCCTGATCTACGCCGTTGCCATCGCGCGCTACTATGCCCTGCGCGGCAAGCCGTTGACCAAAATCGCCATCCGCTACCTCTTCCTACGCGGCATGGACGGCTCGGAACGAGGCATTTGGAAATGGGACATCGATACCGCCCTGCTTTCCACTTTTGTTGAATGAAAAACAAATTCTTGATAAATCATTTTGTTAAACCGTTAAAAAGGCCGTCTGAAACGTTTTCAGACGGCCTGTTTAAACGGCTGCCGATATGGTTATGGAACAATATTGTCCTGCGCCCTATCTTCAAACGGAAAGAATGCTTTTCTATTTCTTTATAACCAAAGCGTCTGCTGCTGGTTTTTCGGCAGTAAATGGCTCACACCGATACCGATCAGGCGGAAGGCGTCTTCGCGTTGCGGCGGTATGCGTTGCAGCAAAGTATGCGCCGCTTGAAGCAGCGAGGCGCTGTCGGGAAAGACGGAAGAATACGTCAGCGAACGCGTGATAATGCGGAAATCGTGGGTTTTGAGTTTGAGGGTAACGCCTTTGGCTTCGACGTTTTTGCGTTCGATTTGCCGCCAGAGGTCTTCGGCAAGGTGCGGCAAATGGCTTGAAGCCTGCACCAAAGACAAATCTTCGGGCAAGGTGATTTCGGTTGAGATTTGCAGGCGTTCTCGTTCGGCTTTGACCGGCCGCTCGTCAATACCGCGTGCCAAATCGTAAAGGCGGTAGCCGTAGCGGCCGAAATGGTTTAAAAGTTCGCCGCGCTCAAAACGGCGTAAATCGCCGGCGGTCTGCATACCGAGGGCATTCATCTTTTTCAGCGTGACTTTGCCGACACCAGGAATCTTACCCAACGGCAAGCTCTCCAAAAATGCCATGATTTTTTGCGGCGGCAGCACAAACTGCCCGTTCGGCTTGCGCCAGTCGGAAGCAATTTTGGCCAAAAACTTATTGGGTGCGATGCCTGCGGAGGCTGTCAAACCGGTTTCTTCAAAAATTTCGGCACGAATGCGTTTGGCTACCTCGCTGGCGTACGGGATATTTTCAAAATTTCGGGTAACATCCAAATAGGCTTCATCCAAAGACAAAGGTTCGATCAAATCGGTATAACGCCGAAACACGGCATGAATCTGCGCCGAAACTTGGCGGTACAAATCGAAATGCGGCGGCACAAACACCGCCTGCGGACACAGCCTTTTCGCCGTTGCCACCGACATCGCCGAGTGCAAACCGAATTTGCGCGCTTCATAAGAAGCGGCACAAATAACCGACCGCGTGCCGTCCCACGCCACAACGACGGGCAGCCCTTTCAGGTGCGGCTGCTCGCGCAGTTCTACCGAAGCGTAGAATGCGTCCATATCGATATGGATGATTTTGCGTTGGGACATGGGAAAAGATGGATAAGAAAAAGGCTTATTGTAACAAAAGGCCGTCTGAAGTTTCAGACGGCCTCTATGTTTAAGCCTTATTTTTTACTGGAAAGCTGGTCAAATAATCCGCCGTCGGCAAAGAATTTTTTCATGATTTCTTCCCACGAGCCAAATTTCTCATTCGGATTAAACGTCTCAATCTCAGGGAAATCGGCTTTGTGTTTCGCCAATACTTCGGCATTGCGCGGACGCAGATAAAGATTGGCGGCCAACTCTTGGGCCGGTTCGCTCCAGAGGTTTTGCAGATAGGCTTCGGCAGCAGCGCGCGTGCCTTTTTTATCGACTACGCTGTCCACGACGGCAACCGGCGCTTCGGAAAGAATGGTGTAGCTTGGATAAACGATTTCAAACTGGTCTTGGGTCAGCTTTTTGCTGACGTAGTTGGCCTCATTTTCAAAGGTAACCAAGACATCGCCGATATTGCGTTGGCTGAAGGTCGTTGTTGCTGCGCGGCCGCCGTTTTCAAACACAGGCGTGTTTTTCAGCAATGCGGCCACAAAATCTTTGGTTTTGCCTTCATCGCCGTTATTCACTTTCAAACTATAACCGTACGCACCCAAAAAGGCGTAGCGGCCGTTGCCGGTGGTTTTCGGGTTGGCCAAAACGATTTGCACGCCGTCTTTAGCCAAATCGCCCCAGTCTTGGATGTGTTTCGGATTGCCTTTGCGCACCAAGAAAACGACGTTGCTGGTATAAGGTACGGCATTATCCGGCAGGCGCGTGTTCCAATCTGCTTTGACCAAACCTTTTTTCACCAAAAGCTCGATAT
>NZ_JBQCXF010000098.1:0-9398 GCF_051956635.1 Neisseria sp. P0022.S010
AAAGAAGGCATCAAAGACGCACAACAATTCGCCGCCAACCACTACTACACCGAAGAAGAAAGCCACCTCCTCGCATGGCTGGTTGAAAACCACCTGCTCATGTCCACCGTTGCCCAAAAAGAAGACATCCAAGATCCCCATGTCCTCCAAGCCTTCTGCCGCCGTATTCCCACACGCGAATACCTCGACGCACTCTACCTGCTTACCATTGCCGACATCCGCGGCACCAACCCCAAACTTTGGAACACATGGCGCGCCAGTCTGCTCCAAACCCTCTATCACAGCACCGCCGCCGTTTTAAACAGCAAACATCACGATCCCGAACGCCTCCCCAACCGACGCGAACAAGCCTCGACCGATCAGCTCACGCGCGCGGCCGTTCCCCTCAAAAACCAACAAAAACTCCGCCGCATCCTCGGCAGCGCATACTACGTCCGCCATCAGACTCGGGAAATCCTCTGGCACACCGCAAACCTCGCCTACGACACCCAAAGCCCGGCCGTCCGCAGCCGCATCCTTCCCCAAAGCAACAGCCTTCAAGTCATGGTCTTCATGCCCAATGGCGACCGCCTCTTCGCACGCCTCTGCCGCATCTTCAGCAGCCACCGCTTCGACATCCAAGCCGCCCGCGCCTTCATTACCGAACACGACTACATCCTCGACACCTTTATCCTTCAACTTCCCGACAATCTCCCGCCCGAAGAGTATCCCGACCGCCAAAGCGCACTCGAAGCCGAACTCAACAGCTTCATCCACGGCAATACCACCGTCCAAAAACAAAGCGGCCGTCCACACATCAGCCGCCGCATCCGCCACATCCCCATTCCGCCTACCGTAATCATCACCCCCGAAGAAGATTATCCCGGCTGGCACACCATAGACATCACCGCCGTCAACCGCCCCCACCTCCTCGCCGACATCGCCGAGACCTTCTTCGCACACAACATCAGCCTGCGCTACGCCAAAATCACCACCTTGGATCAGCGCATTGAGGACAGCTTCATCACCTACAGCCCATCCCTACAAGACCCGCAAACCCAAAACACCCTAAAACAAGCATTGATCGAAGTTCTGACCCCATAAAGGCCGTCTGAACATCTTAAAAATATAGGGTGAGCATTTTTTGCTCACCCTAATCGCATTCAACATATAAACATCCTGAATATACCCTTCTAAAACACTCAAGAAATCCAACGCCTTAAAAATCAAAACCAGACTGCTCCCTGATATAAAACTACATTACAAAATCATAACCCAAATAAATATAATTCCAAATACAAAATTTCATTCATCTATTACACCAAACCCCTTTTCAAATCCCCTCCTTCCAAACCATTTCCCCATCAATATTCACACAAAATACATACTCAAAATAAAACCCATAAAAAACAAAAGAATAAAATCACAAAAAATCAAACCGACCGATTAAGCCATAAAAACACCGCCTGTCCAAACCAATTAACATATTATTGAATCAATCTAAAATTCTGACAAAAAACGTCACACACCCAAACTTGTCTCCCTTCCCTGTCACAAAAAACACAAAACTGACAAAAAACGTCAACCACCCAAATTCCCTAAAATCCTGAAACTTTCAAACAAAACCTCACAAAACTTAAAAATTAAAAAATAAACCCAATAAAAACAACAAACAAAAAATAAAAAATAAAATTTTTAACCCATTTTCCACACTTGGCACACCGACTGCTTGAAACAACACGTCCGGCAAGGCCCAAGCCTCAAAGCAGCAAGCCCGACGGAAGCTGTATATTCCTTCTTACTTTATGGTTTACTCATAATACAAAGTGCCAAGCACATTACGGACTTTTTACTTAAACATAATTATTCACACTTTCAAACTGGAGTTTTAATCAATGAAAGCAATCCAAAAAGGTTTCACCCTGATCGAATTGATGATCGTCATCGCCATCTTGGGCATCCTGGCCGTAATCGCTCTGCCTGCATACCAAGACTACACCATCCGCGCTAAAGTATCTGAAGGCTTGAGCTTGGCCGAGCCTGCAAAATTGGCTGTAGCAGAAACTGCTTCTGCTTTGGGTGGCCTAAAAGCAATTACTGCTACCAATACTGGTTACACTTTCCCTGCAAAAGGCACTAACTACGTTAAAAGTATTACTATTGCAGCTACTACAGGGGTAATTACAGTAACTACTCAAAATACAGGTGCAAGTAAACAACCTGTACTAACCCTGACTCCATCCCAAGCAAATCCTGAGTCTCCAATCACTTGGACTTGTAAATATAAAGACAGCGAGCCTAAACACGTTCCTGCTAACTGCCGCTAATATTGGTATTGCAGCCTGAATAAAAGTAAATCCCATAAGGCAATTATGGGATTTACTTTATAAAAATAAGAAAACGATACACTCAAATGAATACCCCATTTCAAGCCCAAAAAGGTTTTACCCTGATTGAGCTGATGATAGTGATCGCCATCCTCGGTATTCTGGTTGTAGTCGCCATACCCACTTATCAAAACTATATCGGCAGGGCGCAAGCCTCCGAAGCACTTTACCTTGCCGACGACCTGAAAACCGAAATCAGCATTGCCTCAGCGGTAAATAACCGTCTGCCCAATGCAGAGGATGTCAGCAAACAAGGCGCAATCGGCGTTACCGCTCAACGCATCGGCGGCACATACATCCAAAACGGTGGCGTAACTGTAGAAGCAGATACAGGCAAAATCAGTATTCCTTTCGATAAAGGCCAAAACAAAGGCAAAGTCCTGACCCTGACCCCTTATCGAATTAACAATGACTCGACTTGGTTGCTTAACTGGCAATGCGGCGGAACGCTGGATCCGATGATGATCCCCGCCATGTGCCGTGATAATTCAAACGGATAACAACCAAGCCCATACCCTACAAAAAACACAAAAATACATTGCGAAGAAAACACCCCAAACAAAGCCAAATACAAACGCGGAAAACGAATCAAAGCAAAAGAAACCAAACTCTCCAAAACAAGGTCATTAAGAGCCTGAATCATCACATTACGAGAATAAATGCCGTCTGAAATCCATTTTCAGACGGCCTCTTTATATCTAACATCCACTAAGGATTAGAATATGTAATTCTATTGAGCATTCCCAAGTAAAAACCCTCTACCCTATTCAAATGCTGAATATCATCTTCTCGCCAAAATCTTCCTTCCCCTTAACCAAGTCAACACAAGAACTTTTTATTTAATGCCCTCCCCCGCTGGAGCCGTTAAACGGAGGTCTTGCCAGCCAAATAATGGGGATCATGCTGATGAATATGATACTGCCTGCCAAGAAGATTTCATTTGAGCCAATAATAAAGCCTTGCTGGGAAATGGTACTATTTATCGCAGCCAGGGCTTGCTCTTTGCTCAGGCCATTGGCCATCATGCCTTGAATAGATTGGTTGCTGATTGAGGACAATGAATTAATATGTTCGGTCAGTTGAGTATGGTGCAGAGCTTCGCGCCGTTCCCACATGGTGCTGACAACGGATACTCCGACACCGCCCATAAACACACGCAAGAAGTTAGACAGGCTACTGGCCGAGGCAATTTGATTGCCTTTCATATGCGACAGCGTGATACTGGTCAAAGGCAGGAAGAACATGGCTACGCCTAAACCCTGCCAAAATTGCGGCCAAACGACGTTGCTCATATCCATACCGGCATAGAAATCGGTTCGCCAATGGAATGTGTAGGCGAACACCAAAAAGCTGGCACTGACAAACAGGCGCATATCGACGCGATTACCAAACTTACCGATAATCGGCGACAGAATAATCGGCAAAAAACCCACCGGCGCAGCAGCCAAACCGGCCCAAGTGGCGGTATAGCCGAGATTTGATTGCAACACCAAAGGCAGCAGGGTCAATGTACCCATATAGACCATAAAGCCCAAGGATGTCGCAACAACGCCTATCGTGAAGTTTCTATTTTTAAACAATGACAAATCAACAATCGGGTATTTCTCGCCCAGCTCCCAAACAATAAAATAGGTTAGAAACACCAAAGCGGTAACACCCAAAACGATAATCTCTCCTGAGGCAAACCAGTCCAACTCTTTGCCCCTATCAAGCATCATTTGCAACGCACCGATACCGACAATCATCAACACCAGCCCGACATAATCAATCGGCGCCCTGACGATTTCGGTTTCCCTGTGTCTAAGCTGTTTCCAAGCAATGGAGGCGGATAAAACCCCGATTGGGATATTGATAAAGAAAATCCATCCCCAATGCCAGTTGTCCGAAATCCAACCGCCCAAAATCGGTCCCAATACAGGGGCAACGACGACAGTCATCGCCCACAAAGCCAATGCCAATGTTCGTTTTTCAGGCGGATAGGAAGCCATCAGAAGACTTTGGGATAAGGGAATCAAAGGCCCGGCGATAAAGCCTTGCAACACTCGGAAAAAAACCAAGGCTTGAAGATTATGCGCCATACCGCACAGCCATGACGTTACGACAAAACCAATCACGGCAGCAATAAAGATTTTAACCTCGCCAAACCGCTTGGCCAAAAAGCCGGTCAGGGGGACGGAAATGGCATTGGCTACGGCAAATGAGGTAATCACCCAAGTGCCCTGCGTGGTCGCCGCACCCAAATCCCCTGCGATAACAGGCACGGCGACGTTGGCGATGGTGCTGTCCAAGACTTCCATAAATACGGCCAAGCTGAGCGCCAACGTTGCCAACACCAGCTTAAACCCTTGTAACGGCGGATAATTCATATTTTTAAACTATAAGACAACCGCCAAAGCGGTCGATTGAAGAGAATCAATATTTCAGACGGCCTGAGCCTTCAATAAAAGACCCAGGCCGTCTGAAAAGATTATTTTGCATATTGCTCGAAGATTTTATCGACTAAAGCATCGGCGGCTTTCCAATCCACACTTTCCGTTTCCGGCAGCGCAGTATTTCGTTCTGCTTCGGCAGTCATGGCTTTACCGCTGCCCTTCTCGGCAACATCGACTTTAACAGTCATCGACAAACCGACACGGAGCGGATTTTTTTGCAATTCTTTGGCATCCAAACTGATGCGCACCGGCACGCGTTGTACGACTTTAATCCAGTTGCCCGTTGCATTTTGCGCCGGCAACAATGAGAACGCACTGCCCGTACCGGCCGACAAGCCCATGACCTTGCCATGGTAAACCACTTTACTGCCGTACAAATCGGCTGTCATTTCAACAGGCTGGCCGATTTTCATTTTGCGCAGTTGCGATTCTTTAAAGTTGGCATCCACCCACAATTCAGACAGAGGTACAACAGCCATCATCGGCGTACCTTGCGCGATACGTTGGCCGACTTGGACATTACGTTTGGCAATTTGACCGCTGATTGGCGAACGGATTTGCGTACGTTGCAGATTCAGCCAAGCGTCTTTGATGTGGCTGATGGCTGTCTGAACCGCTGGTTGTTGGCGCAGCGGAATATTGCTGCCCAATGCTGCCTGAGCAGAAACTTCTTCCGCCTCAACCGCTTTCAATGCAGCCTGAGCCTGAACCACAGCGGCGCGTGCATGGCTGAGTTCTTCGCCGGAAACCGCTTCCGTACCCGCCAAAGATTCGCGGCGGCGCAAATCGGCTTGCGCACGAGCCAGATCGGCTTTGCGCAACAATACTTGCGCTTTGGCTTTTGAATTGACCGCAGTTTGCTGTTTGTTTTGACGGATGGCCTGAATCAATTCATTTTGCGCGCGATCGTATGCCAGCTGAAAATCACTGTCGTCTAAAGCCACCAACACATCGCCTTTTTTCACGACATCCGTATCGTCATACATGACTTTGCGCACCGTGCCGTTCACCTGCGGCGTAATCATCACCAAATGACCGGCCACATAAGCATCTTCCGTTTCTTCTTCATGCTGCCAAAACAGAAAATACGCCAAAGCAACTGCGGCTGCCGTAATAAGAAATAAGAGTGTAACGATAACCAAATTGCGTTTGCGATGCGTTTTAGCGCCGGAAGCGGCTACTTCCGTTTCATTTTGGACATTATTTTTTTCTGATTGAGTATCCATAAGTCCTAACTTTAATTCTGTACATGTGATAACGATATTATTGTCTTGCCGGGCTGCTGGCTCTACCCTCAACCCAATACGCGCGCGAAACGCGCTAAGGGGTCATATTCTATAGTTACACTCTATTCATTACAATAATTTCTTCCGGTAGCAAATGTAAATAAGGTAAGCAAAAGGCCGTCTGAAATTACTTTCAGACGGCCTACCGTTTTAATCAAACGTTTATTTCTTATTTAATTTAAAGCCTCCGCCCAACTGGGCATTGAGGTTACTCCAAGCTGTCAGATATTCTGCATGGTATTGAACCGCCGACATTTTTGTACGCGCAGCTTCGTCTTGTTTTTGCAAGGCGGTCAAGCCGTTATCCAAACCTGCACGAACACGTCCTTTCGCATTTTGCACAGATTTATCCGCGATATTGACCATCTTGTTCCAAGTATCTTGTCGGCTTTTCAGGCTTTGATAGTCCACGACGGCATCTGCCGCCGAACGCATGGCATTCAAAACAGTTTGGTCGTACACGGCAACCTGCTCATTATATTGGGCGCGTTTGCCTGCCAATTTGGATTGCAGCGCGCCGGAGGTGAACAATGGTAGATTCAAAGCCGGAACAATGCCCAACATACCGGATGTCCGTCCGCGAATCAGATTGAACGCATCAATATGCGTCATGCCTGCCAAAACTTTCAACTCAATATTCGGATAAAACTCTGCTTCGGTTGATTTGACGATATGCCATTTCTCTTCAAGCAAGGCTTTTTGTGCCGCGATATCGGGACGGGCAGCCAGCAAGTCCGCTTCAATACGGCTAACCGGCAATGACGGCACAGCGGCCATTTTTTCCGGAACCTGTCCATTTAATGCACCCGGCACACGGCCGGTCAATACAGCCAGACTGTTGCGGATTTTCTCGTTTTTCTGAGTCCATGCCGATTTTTCAAGCTGCAATTGTTGTTGCGCCATTTCCAGAGCGTGCAAAGCATCGGCAGGAGCCAGTTGCGCTTTAACGCGTTGTTGCATCAGTTTCAATGCTTTATCCGCCAACTCTATGCGCGTATCCAGCAGCGCCAGTTGTTCTGTCGCCATCTGCCACGCAAAATATTGGGCGGCTACGGCGTGAGCCAGCTCAGTGCGGATGTGCTGCGCCTCATAAACCGCAGCCCGGCTTTTTCCCAAAACAGCTTGAATCTGCTCTCGGTTTTTACCCCAAAAGTCAAAAACCAAGCTGCCTTGCAGGGCTGCGTTCGCCAAAACCAATGTATGGTCGGTATCGACCATACCGGCTTGAGGTTTGGGTGAAACATAAGCACCCAAACCTGTAACACCCAAGCCGACTTGCGGTTTGTTTGCGGCCCCTACAACGCCCAGCTGAGCCTGAGCCTGCTCAAACCTTGCTTTGACAACACGCAGATTGGTAGATGTCTGAATGGCGGAAGCAATCAAATTGTTTAATTTTTGATCTTTCAGCTTCATCCACCAGCCGTCTTGGGCAGCAGCGGCAGATTGGCCTTGCGGTAGCGGATAGGCTGTTGTCTCATCCAAAGGCGACTGTTTACCGAAGGGCGCACATGCCGCCAACAGCGAAACTGCGGCAACGCATACGCTTGATTTGACCAAACCTAATTTCATACGGACTCCGTTTATGTGTGCCTGCCGCAGACCATCAGGCCGTCTGTTGTCAATTGCCCAAACGGTTCAACAGTTTACCCAACAGGTGTTGCAGCGTATCATAATCCTCTTTCGTGAAATCTTCCCACGCTTGGCCGCTCTGACGGGCAATTTGCGGCCATACTTCGTGGATGAAGGTCTCACCCGAAGGGGTCAATTTTAGCACAATCTGACGGCGGTCTTTTTGATTGATATAACGCTCTACCCAGCCGCGCTCAACCATGTCGTCCGACAGGCGTGTGGCACTGGTGCGCGTCAAGTCCATCAGGTCGCTCAAGCGCGAAGGCAGGATTTCGCTGTTTGGGCTGACGTAAACCGCCATCAGGGAAAACCACAGATTTTCATTGATGCCGAACGCTTTCAGGTTTTCATTCAAATGACTGCTCAAACGTTCGGTTACAATGCGCAACATGCGGGATACTTGGTTTTGCTGCTCCGGAAACTGCGGCAGACGGGTAGAAAGCAAACGCATTGCGTTGACTAATTCGGTTTGTGAAAAACTCATAAATTCCTTCTTTCTGAGTGAATTATTTTATCCGATACCAATCAGAATAAAATATGATGTAATAATTTACTTTAAGATACCAATTACTTACTTTAAGACGTTATACTAATTCAGATGATTATTTTAGTGTATGAAAATCTGATAATCGGTTACATGATCCTACTAAACGGATTTTTCTATGCCTAAATCATGAAAAATCGACCCTAAAAAAGGCCGTCTGAAACCTTGATTCCATCTTTCAGACGGCCTCGATGACAGATTAAAATAAACTTTTCCACTTAAAACCGAATGCAAACCATGAACACTTCCGCCTTTTTCCCCCACATTACCCTTATCGGCGTCGGTTTAATCGGCGGTTCGTTCATGCTCGACCTCAAACGCTTGGGGCTGGTGCAAAGCGTTACCGGCATCGACACCAATGCCGACAACCTCAATTACGCGCTCGACTGCGGCATCATCGACCATGCCTACCCGAATATTTGCGCCGAAAGCATCGGCCATGCCGATTTGGTTTTGATTGCCACGCCGGTCTCCGTCCTGCCTGACGTATGCCGCGACATCAAGCCTTTCTTAAAAGAAACGGCCTGCGTTTCCGATGTCGGCAGCACCAAACAATCGGCACTCAATGCCTTCCGCACCCACTTGTCCGAGCGCCTGCCGCAATGTTTTGCCGCCCACCCGATTGCCGGTTCGGATCAAAGCGGCGCAAAATCCGCGCGTTGCGGTTTGTTTCAAAACAGCCGCCTGATCATTACCTTGCACGGCCAAGAGGCTTCAGACGGCCTAAGACGGTTGAAAAGCCTGTGGCAGGCGGTTGGTTCGCAGATTTTCACCATGAGCGCCGAAGAACACGACAATATTTTTGCCGCCGTTTCCCACTTGCCGCACTTGACCGCCTTTGCCTATGTCCACGCTTTGTTCGACCATCCGCACGGCAAAGACTATCTCCCCTATGCCGCCACCGGCTTTCGCGACTTTACCCGCATCGCCTCCAGCCACCCTGCCGTCTGGACAGACATCTGCCTAGCCAACCGCCCTGCCCTGCTCAAGCTGACCGGCGACTTGAAAGAACAATTATCCAAATTGGAACAGCTCCTTTCAGACGGCAACAAAACCGAGCTTTACCGCTATTTTGAAGAAGCCGCACAAATGCGTAATGACTGGCTGAAAAACCGTTAAACCTGTTTTCAGACGGCCTGAT
>NZ_JBQCXF010000099.1:0-9380 GCF_051956635.1 Neisseria sp. P0022.S010
GCATTCCGGTTCGCACACATCGCAGTTAATGCACTCATCTGTAATAAAGAGCGACATTTCTATTTCCTTTTTTCTTAAATTATCAAAACCGATTGGGCGCGGATTATAGCACAAATGACGTCGGAACAATCCGTTTAAAAGAATGTTTTACACCTTGGGAATGATTCTCAAATTCTATACTATTCAGCAACTTGCGAATAGAGCGATAATTCAAACCTACTCATTCCCGCCTTTCCTTCCCGATAAATTTCCAGCCAATCCGGTTTTTCAGGCAGCTTCCCTGCTTCAATATAGACCATTGCCCCATTTTTCAAGTGGCTTTGCAATCGGATAAACAGATTTTGCCAATCTTCCCATGCAAACGGCGGATCAAGAAACACAACATCAAATTTTTCAGACGGCCTTGTCAGATAAGCCATGCCGTCTGAACACACAATTTCCACCTGTTTCAAACCTAATTCACAGATATTTTTCTGAAGCGTTTGAACAGTTTGGCGGTGGTTATCGACCATTAGCACTTTTGCCGCATTACGAGAAGCGGCCTCCATTCCTAAAGCACCGCTACCGCTGAATAAATCTAATACCGTTTTGCCGGTTAAATCCTGACCCAGCCAGTTAAACAGTTTTTCACGCACGCTGTCAGGCGTCGGACGCAGACCATCTGCAGACAGAAAAGTTAACTTCCTCCCTCTGCATTGCCCGCCAATAATGCGTACTTGATTGGTGTGCTTGGAATGTTTGTTATTTGCCATGATTTTAAAAAAATGCCGAGTTTTCAGACGGCCTCAATTATATAGTGAAACTGCCATCAAGCCGTATTTCACTCTATTCTTTTAGAAACAAAAAGGCCGTCTGAAAATCATTTTTCAGACGGCCTTTTTCTACCCAAGCTTTAACCAATTATTCCTTCGGCGCAGGCGGTTCGATCTGCTCTTTCCAGCCGCATTCTTTTTGCGGGCAGACTTTTTCCACACCCCAGCGTTTGGTGGTTTTGATGGTCAATACCGGCCACGCGCATTTTGGGCAGGTTTCGGCTACGGGCGGGTTCCAGGTGGCGTAGTTGCAGTCGGGGTAGGTGCTGCAACTGTAAAACAGTTTGCCGTAACGGGATTTGCGCTCGACGAGGTTGCCTTTTTTGCATTGCGGGCATTGGACGCCGGTATCTTTCGGTTTTTCCAGCGGCTCGACGTGCTTGCATTTGGGGTAGTTGGCGCAACCGATGAATTTGCTACCGGTGCGGCTGTATTTGTACACCAGCCGTCCGCCGCATTTAGGGCATTCGCGCCCGTCGAGTTCGGCTTGCTCGGCTTCGGCTTTGGCGATGCGCTCGGCGGCTTCTTCGGCGGTTTCATTAACGTTGCGGGTGTAGCTGCACTCGGGATAGCCGGCACAGGCGACGAAGCGGCCCATTTTGCCGAACTTGATTTGCAGTTTGTGTTCGCCGCATTTTGGACAGGTTTCGTCGAGTTCCTGCGTGGTGAATTTGGCGCGTTCGATGCCTTCTTTTTCTTCCACTTGTTTGATGAACGGTTTCCAGAATTTGTCCATCACGGGAATCCAGCGGCGTTTGCCGTCGGCGATTTCGTCGAGCTGGTCTTCGAGTTTGGCGGTGAAGTGGTAATCGACGTATTGGGCGAAATGTTCGGTCAGGAATTTGTTGACGATGTCGCCTGTATCGGTAGGCATGAAGCGTTTTTGCTCAAGGGTAACGTATTCGCGGTCTTTGAGCGTGGAAATAATGCTGGCGTAGGTTGAGGGGCGGCCGATGCCGTATTCTTCGAGGGCTTTAACCAGCGTGGCTTCGTTGTAACGCGGCGGCGGGGTGGTGAAGTGTTGTTCGCCGTAGAGTTTGTCCACGGGCAATTTGTCGCCTTCGCTCATTTCGGGCAGTTTTTTGCTGTCTTCGCCTTCTTCATCGTCGCTGCTTTCTTCGTAAACGCTGAGGAAGCCTGCGAAGGTTTGCACTTGTCCGGTTACGCGGAATACGCCTTTGCCGACGGTAATATCAATGGTGGTTTGGTCGAATTTGGCGGGCGTCATCTGACAGGCAACGGTGCGCTGCCAAATCATTTGATAGAGTTTGAACTGGTCTGCGCTCAGGAAGGGTTTGACGCTTTCGGGCGTACGGTACACAGAAGTCGGACGGATGGCTTCGTGCGCTTCTTGGGCGTTTTTGGATTTGGTTTTGTATTGTTTGGCGGCACTCGGCAGATATTCTTTGCCGATTTTGTTTTCGATGTAATGGCGGATTTCAGTTAACGCTTCATCGGCCAAATTCACGCTGTCGGTACGCATATAGGTAATCAGACCGATAGCGCCCTGCCCTACGTCTATACCTTCGTAAAGCTGCTGTGCGGTACGCATGGTGCGGTCGGTGGTAAAACCGAGTTTGCGCACGGCATCCTGCTGCATGGTAGATGTGGTGAACGGCGCGGCGGGATTGCGGCTGCGCTTTTTCTTTTCGATGGCGGTAACGACTGCCTCTTTGCCTTCGAGTTCTTTCAATACGTCGGCTTGCGCGGCTTCGTTCGGCAGGTCGAATTGTTCGAGTTTCGCGCCGTTGTATTGGGCAAGTTTGGCGGTAAACTTGCTGCGGCCTTTGTGGCTGTCGAGATGTACCGTCCAATATTCCTGCGCTTCAAACGCGCGGATTTCGTTTTCGCGTTCGCAAATCAGGCGCAAAGCGGGACTTTGCACACGGCCTGCACTCAAACCGCGGCGGATTTTTTTCCACAACAATGGCGAAAGGTTGAAACCGACCAAATAGTCCAAAGCGCGGCGGGCTTGTTGCGCATCGACCAAGTCCATTTCGATTTCGCGCGGGTTGGCGACGGCATCGAGTACGGCGTTTTTAGTGATTTCGTGAAATACGACACGCTGCGGCTTGATGTTTTTCAAGCCGCGTTTGGATTTAAGGATTTCCAAAAGATGCCAAGAAATGGCTTCGCCTTCCCTATCCGGGTCGGTTGCAAGGTAGATGTTTTCAGCTTCTTTGGCACCGGCAACGATGGCATCGACGTGTTTGCTGTTGCGGCTGATCAATTGGTATTTCATGGCAAAGCCATTGTCGGGATCGACTGCTCCGCTTTTCGGAACCAAATCGCGGACGTGGCCGTAAGACGCCAAGATTTCAAAATCACCGCCCAGATATTTTTTCAGGGTTTTGGCTTTGGACGGGGATTCGACGATTAATAGGTTTTTCGCCATTATTGTTCTCTTTTGGATGTATTGGATTTATGTTTCAGACGGCCTTTTATCATTTTGTTCAGGCCGTCTGAAAAAAGGTTTAGTGCATCACGTTTTGTCCGGTCAACGCACTCATCAAGTCGTCGCCAATCAGGACGGGTAGCTCGCTTTTGTGCATCCACAACACTAGCAATACCAACACTTTGGCGGTATCGAGGGTGATTTCGTCCGATGGAATGTGCATCAGGGCGTGAATGACGATTTCGCGTTGCTCATAAGTAATTGCGTGTTCGGTAACCAAATATTGCATCAAGCCCATGACTTCCTGCGGCAGGTTTTCAGCTTCTTCACGGCAGAATACGCGCAGGGAGTCGCTGTTAAACGGCTCGGCATAGAATTCGGACGTATTGAACAAGACTTCCATCATCATCAATGTATTGCCGATTTCCGTAGCATCAAAACCCGCATCTTCCAAGAGGCGACCCAAGTCCTCCGGAGGCGGACAATTGTCGAAATCTTGGAAGTGTTCGATTAAATAGGCAATGACTTCGGTCATGCTGGTTCCTTAAATATAGATAATTTATGCTTTGACACGCTGATAACGGCCGCCCGGCAAGGCGGAAACGATACCGTCAAGTTCGTATTCCAAAAGCTGTGCGTACACGTCTGCCGCTGCCGTATTGGTTTGTTGCGCCAAAATATCGGGGTGTATCGGGTCGTAACCCATTGCTTCCAATAAAGCGCTTGTTGATGGGGCAGCAGATAGGTTTTCAGACGGCCTTTGCGGTTCATCCACTATTGTTTTTGGTTGCAGACGTTTGGTTTGATCGTTTTTCGGTTTTACCGTCTTATTTATAGAATATGATGGAACAGGCGTATTTTGCAATAGCTGCGGACACTCATGGAGAATATCGTCCAAACATTCAACCAGTTTTGCCCCGTCTTTAATCAGCTTGTGGCAGCCTTTGCTGTGCGGATTGTCTATCGAACCGGGTACCGCCATCACTTCACGCCCCATCTCCGCCGCCAGCTTGGCAGTAATCAATGAGCCGGATTCCAATGCCGCCTCGACCACCAATGTCAGCTGCGACAACGCGGCAATTAGACGGTTGCGGCGCGGAAAGTTGCCTGCAAACGGACGCGTGTCCAAAGGGAACTCGCTGACAATCAATCCCCTTTCTGCAATTTCATAAGCAAGGTTTTTATTGGATGGTGGATAAATACGGTCTATACCAGTTCCCCAGACGGCAATGGTACCGCCATCTGCCTGCAATGCGCCCTGATGGGCGGCGGTATCGATACCCGAAGCCATACCCGATACGACGGGAATGCCTTTTTCACTCAATGCCCTGCCGAAATCTTTGGCAATCCGCATTGCCTGCGGCGTGGCATGGCGGCTGCCGACAATCGCGGCAGAAGGTATGTGCAGCAGCTCTGCATTGCCGCGTAAAAACAAGACCGGCGGCGCGGTAATGCCTTGTGTCAGCATTTCGGGGAAATCATCATCTTGCAGCAACAACAGACGGCAACCGTCCTGCATTTCCCATTGTAAAGCGGCTTCGGCAGACTGCTGCGCCAAAGCCCGTTTATCCGCATTACGCCACGACTCAGCCGCCTGTTTATGGCGCACCAACGCGGCAATTTTGTCTGCCGGCGCATTCAAGGTTGCTTGTGCGCTACCGAATTGCTGCAACAGCACCAAAAAACTTTCTGCGCCGATATAGGGCGTAAATGCCAGTTGCAACCAAGCAAAACGCTCGTTTTCCGTCATCAATCTGTTCCCTTTTCGTAATGGTTGTTCAGACGGCCTGAAGTAAATAAAGGCCGTCTAAAAATTTCATTGATATAAAACTTCTGTCGGCTTAAAAGGCAAAATAACCATGCCTAGCCATATCATTATTTTTATAAAGTATTGCTTGTCTAAACACACCGTCAAATGACGATGCCGTCTGAAAAACCTGATGGCTTTCAGACGGCCTTTTTTGTGTTTGAACCGATATTGCGCTTATTCTTCGGATTTGTCGGCGCTGCGGCGCGATACGCTGATACCGAGTTGTTTGAGTTTGCGGTAAAGGTGTGTACGCTCCAAACCGACCTTTTGCGCCACGCGGCTCATATTTTGGCCTTCTTGGGCGATATGGTATTCAAAGTAGCGGCGCTCGACTTCTTCCCTCAATTCGCGCAAAGGCATATTGAAATTGAAGCCGCCGATGATTTCTGTCGCCGTCGCATTTTCCTTCTGACCTAAAGCCATGGCAACGGCCTGCTCGTCCACTTCTTTGCCGTCAGATTCCAACATGATGTTTTTCACCGTTTCGGCAAGCTGGTCGTAATTGCCCGGCCAATCGTATTGGCGCAAAACCACCAACGCGCTGTCGCTGAATTTTACCGGCTGGATTTTTTGACTTTCGGCCAAATCGGTCATGATGCGGTTGATTAAAAAGACGATATCGTCCGGCTGGCTGCACAAAGAAGGAACATCGATGCGCTCTTTCAACAGCTCCGCCAGTCTGCCGGTAACGACGTCATCGGCGCTCTCACCGCGTTTAAAGCCGCAAGAAGCAATCACACGGACATTGTAGCGGTCGGCTTTTTCCAGCAAGAAAGCAATGCCGTTTTGGATATTTTTACTGTAACGGGCAATATCGCCGACATACAAAATGCCGCCTGATGCCTTTTGCAACAGCTCCATCGGCGTATCGACAATGTGTTCGACACGGTCGGTTGCCACCCAAGGCGTACCGCTTTTGTGCAGATAGCGGGCGACAATCTCAAACGGCGAACCTGCCTCACCGGCAAACAACAGCGGGCGGTTGTGTTTGGCAGCCGCTTCAATGCTGCCGTTCATTTCTTGAATGACGGAACTGTTGCCCAATTTGTCCAAAGTCATACCGGAGACCGTCTGAACTTCGCCATGTTTCAAGGCGCGTTCTACTGCGGACAAGAGTTTTTGCAGGGCAATCGGTTTTTCCAGAAAATCGAGTGCGCCGATTTTGGTGGCTTCAACCGCAGTGTCAATGCTGGCATGGCCGCTCATCATCACCACAGGCATATTGAGTTGGCCGTTTTTCGCCCACTCTTTCAACAAAGTGATGCCGTCGCAATCGGGCATCCAAATATCCAGCAACACCATGGCCGGACGCGTTTGATAACGCAATTGGCGCGCTTCTTCGGCATTTTCGGCCAAAGTGACGGTATAGCCTTCGTCTTGAAGGATCTCGGAGAGCAGGTCGCGGATGCCTACTTCATCATCTACAATCAAAATATCACTGCTTCGCATAAGTTTCTGCCATTTCCGGTAAAGCTATTTTGACGCACGCGCCGCCACTGTTCTGATTGCTCAGGCTGATACGGCCGCCATGCTCCTCGATAATTTTTTTCACAACGGGCAAACCAAGTCCCGTTCCTGTCGGTTTGTCGGTAACGTACGGCTCAAAAGCATTGTGCAGCATTTCTTTGCTGAAACCTTTGCCGTTGTTGCAGACGGTCAGGAAAACCTGTCCGCCTTCGCGCCCTGTTTCGACGTTTACTTGCGGCGTTTCGTCCGACTCTGCCGCTTCTGCGGCATTCTTAAATAAGTTATGCAACACTTGGCGCATCGCCGTCGTATCGGCAACAATCGGCAAGGTGTCGGCGCTGAGCCGCGCATTAAACTTGCACACGCCGGCCTCATATAATACCAATACTTCCGACACCAAACCGTTTAAATTTTGTTTTTCTAAATTCAGCGACGGCACACGCGCATAGTTGCGGAACGCTTCGACCATTTCTTTCAGCGCGGCCACCTGTTTGACGATGGTATCGGTTGAACGGCTGAGAATTTGGGCGTCTTGTTCATCTAGTTTATCATGCAATTTCCATGCCAATCTCTCGGCGGAAAGCTGGATAGGCGTAAGCGGATTACGGATTTCGTGCGCCAAACGTTTTGCCACTTCGCCCCATGCGGCCTCTTTTTGCGCCCGCATCAAGACGGTAATGTCATCAATCACCATCACCACGCCGTTATCATTGTCTTCCGGCAAAATGGTGGCTTTGCCCAACAAGATTCGGGCATCATCGGGCGCGGCGTATTCGACTTGGACGGGTTTGTTGCTATCGGCGGTTTCATTAATGGCGGCAAACACATCGGCCAACAGGGTTTGCTGCGGCGATTTGCCGTGCCATTGATGCCAGTTACTGCCCCACAAAGACACCAGCGAAACGCCCAAAATCTGTTCGGCGGCCTTGTTAAAGGTTTTCAGACGGCCATTGGCATCCAAAGTAATCACGCCTGTAGTCAAACTTTCCAACACGCATTCCAAATAATGGCGTGCTGCTTCTTCGCGCAAACGGTTGCGCTCGTCTGCCTCTTTGGCAATCGCTAATTGCTCGGTCATGTGGTTGAATAACTGGGTCAAACGGCCGAACTCGTCATTGCGAAATACCGGCCGAGTCTGGCTGAAGTCACCCTGAGCCACCGCCCGCGCACCCTCTGCCAGCGACAATACCGGTGCCACAAAACGGCGGGTAAAATACAAAGCCATCACCAGCGCCAAAAAGATGGCCAATAATGTCGCGACCAACAGCGTGGACAGGAAAAAGGTTTGCAGGCCTTTTTTGGTATAACTCAGTTCGGCATATTTGGCTCGGGCCGCTTCAATCAGCGTCGCGTCTTGGGCAACATCTTTCGGAATCGGCTGCCGGAAAAACAACGCATAATCCTGATTTTTATGCGTACCGATCAGCATCCAGCCTTGAGCATACAGCACGCCGCCGATGTTTTCCAAGCTGCGCACCGAACCGGTCTGCTCCAGCTGCTCCCATCCTTCTTTGTTGAGTTCAGGTTGATTTAGTTTCAGGGGATTGATGCTTTTCTCGGCTTTATGGGTGGTCGCGTTATAAAGCGCCAGCTGGGCAAAGTCGGCAGTAAGTGCGGATTGTGCCAGCGTTTGCCCCAAATTGCCGTCCAGTGAAGCGGCGCTGATTAAGTCGATCTGCACTGGCGTGGCGTTGCTGACAGCGTTGTCCACCGCCAAGCTCAGCGCGGATTTGCTCAAGTTTAAGCTGCGCTCTAGAGCCTCATAGGTATCGTTGCCAAACCAAGAATTAATCGTACCGTTAATAAACTGGGCGGAAATACCGAACAAAAACACGCCCGGCAATACGGCAACCAAGGTAAACATCCCCGACAGCCGACGCGCAATCTGCGAACCGAACACGCTTTTGCTGTTGTCGCGTATCAAAAGCACGACATAGCGCACCAACACCGCCGCCAACACCAGTAACAGCAAGCCGCACAAGGCGACAATCCACCAGAAATAATCAGACAATACGTTGCTGCTGCCCGTTGCAACAGTCAGACCGTACAACAAAACAACGGCGAATACGGCGGCAATCAGAAGAAAGCGGCGCATGGTTTACTCCTGCACGACCGACAAGGATTTCCAACCGGAATCCAAATGCCAGTTTTTAGACGTCAGGGCATTGATTTGGAACGGTTTGGGCAGCTTGGCGGTTGTCAGCAGCAGGCGGATTTCAGCCTTCGTGTCTTTGGCGGCCACATCACTCAGCTCACCCTTGGACAAAACCTTCCAATTCACGACCGCGCCCACTGCACGCAAGGCAGTCTCAAGCGTGTCGTACTCGGTAGAAAACGTACCAACGGTAACGCGATAGCGGTTGGTCAGTGGATGGAAGGACAATTTGTATTGAATCGTGCTGTCGTTGTTGAGCAGCTGGTCGAACTTGAATTTATAAGACGACATAGACGGCGCTGACAGTTGCCAACTCAAATTGAAATGCAGGGGGAAGCCCTGTTTGAGTGCTTCTTTAAGCTGGTCGGGCAGATCGGTGCGGAAACGGCTGCTGACGGAAAGCTGTCCGGCATGGGTCAGCTTTGCCTCGGCACGGGTCGCACTGATGCCCTCGCCCGCCGCATTCAACGACACGGCAAGCAAGAGCGGTACAATCAGCGTTTTACTGCTTTTTAATAAGCGCGTAATAAAAGCCATCTTGATGTTTGTTCGGTAAAAGCACACGCGATTCGATCAGCTCGGCATCAGCATGGCGGTTAAGGAATTTTTGCAACTGACCGTCGTTTTCTTCGACAAAGACCGAGCAGGTAGCCAGCAACATCCTGCCGTTTTTCGTCAGGGTCTGCCACAGCGCGTCTAATAATGCTTCCTGTTGGCGTGCGGTTTTGACGGCATCGGTCG
>NZ_JBQCXF010000100.1:0-9338 GCF_051956635.1 Neisseria sp. P0022.S010
CAATGGCCGCTTTTGTCCCTCCGAGAGTAACCGCCATGAAACTGACCTTGATGTTTCGGGAATATTGCAGCCTGTGCCACAAAATGCGCGAACAATTAAAGCCTTATCAGGAGCAGTTTGGATTTGAACTGGATATTGTTGATGTCGATGCCGATCCGGTTTTAGAAGAAAAGTACAATGAGCTGGTGCCTGTTTTGCTGGATGGCGATACCGAAATTTGCCATTGGTTTTTGGACGAGGAAAAACTGAAAGCGCATTTGAGTGCATAACAAACTGTTGACTATATTGTATTTCAGACGGCCTTTGGCTATTTATGCTGTCTGAACATTGATTTTATTATGACTGAAAAACTTTCTCCCGATGCGCTGATTGAAGCGGCGCTGTTGACACAAGTCGAACCCTTAAACGAAAAAGCCATGCGCGAATTGTGCGTGCCGCCGTTGTCGCAAGACAAGCTGATTGATGTGTTGGCGCAACTGAAGGCTCGCTGGCAGGACAGGGCTTTGCAACTGGTGCATACCCATGAGGGCTGGCGCTTCCAAATCGCCCAAGCCGCGTTTGAACGACTGGGCAGCCTGCAAGAGCAGCGCGCGCCGCGTTATTCCCGCGCCGTGATGGAAACGCTGGCGATTATTGCCTATCAGCAACCGGTAACGCGTGGCGATATCGAAGGCATACGCGGCGTGGCGGTGTCGCAAAATGTCATGCAAACCTTGCAGGATAGGGGCTGGATTGAAGTCATCGGCCACCGTGATTCTGTCGGCCGTCCGGCATTGTGGGCAACAACGGCAGCATTCTTAAGCGATTTGCGTTTGGAAAGTTTGGAAGAATTGCCGCCACTGACTGAATTGGGCGAGCTGGTGTTGCCTGATTTGATGGAAACGCCGCCGACAGGCGATGAGGAGGCTGAAGAAGCAGTAGAATCAGGAAGCAGACTGATTAACTGATTTGAATGTAAAGGCCGTCTGAAATAATTGTGTTTCAGACGGCCTTTGTGTTAGTTATTCTAGCGTTTTATAGTATTAAATGAACGCTTTATATCATTGAATAAGCCAGCCAGGGTAACAATATGGCGTGGTGCGTTTAGCAGTTTCTTAAAAAATAATTTGTTTAAAATAAATATCTTAGATAAATCATAAGAAAAATCTGATTTAAACTATAAAAAATCTTAGTTATAATCAGCTTATCTAAAGCTATTCCGCATGGTTGCGGGTAATTTACTAAGGAATACTGCAATGCTGTTGGCACTTTCTTTGCGTGATTTTGTCATTGTTGAAAACCTGAATCTTGATTTTCAAAACGGCTTTACCGTATTGACGGGCGAGACCGGCGCAGGCAAATCGATTACTCTGGATGCAATTGGCCTGTTGTTGGGCGATAAAGCCGATTACAGCCAAGTGCGCAGCGGTGCCAAAGAAGCGCAGTTGTCGGCTTTGTTCGACATCAGCGGTTTGTCTGAACTGAAAGCGCAGCTGCAGGAGCAAGGCCTTTTGGAAGAAGATGCGGAAGAGCTCAGCATCCGCCGTATTATCGATGCCAAGGGTAAAAGCCGCAGTTATATCAATAATCAGGCAGTAACATTGGCGCAGCTGAAGGCCATTGGCGAGCAGTTAATCGATATTCACGGCCAAAATGCCCATCATTCGTTGAATCAAGAGTCTGCGCAACGCGAGTTGTTGGACGCATTTGCCGGCAGCAAAGAGCAGGCAGAAACGGTCAAACAGCTTTATCAAAATTGGGTCAATGCGAAAAAGGCACTGCAAGAAGCACAAGAGCAGGCAGAAACCATGGCCATCGAACGCGAGCGTTTGGAATGGCAGTTTAATGAATTGAACCAATTGGAGCTCAAACCCAACGAATGGGAAACCTTAAGCCAAAGCCATGACAGCCTGGCGCATTCGGCCGAATTGCTGCAAACCGCCGAGCAGGTGGGCGACAGTATAGACGGAGACAACGGCATCCAACGTCAAATCTATCAATGCCAAAAACTGCTGGGCAATCTGCAAAACATTGAGCCGCGCTTTGCCGAGAGCCTGAATATGTTGGCAAGTATTGAAGCAGAATTGGGTGAAATCAGTGCCAATATGCGCGATGTGGCTGGTCGCAGCGACATCGATCCTAATGAATTGGCCGCACAAGAAAGCCGTATGGGCGAATTGATGAGTATGGCGCGCAAATACCGCATTGAGCCGGAAGAGTTGCCGCAAAAGTTGGCGGAAATCGACGAGCGCTTGCAAAACCTGCACGCGGCTGCTGATTTGGAAGCCTTGGAAAATGCAGTCGCACGCAATCTTGCCGAATACCATGAAGCCGCGCATATTCTCTCTGCCATGCGCCATCAGGCAGCCGGCCGTTTGGGTGAAGAGACCACCGAGCATATGCAACATTTGGCCATGAAAGGCGCACGTTTTGACATCGTCTTGTTGCCGTCTTCGCCGACCGCGCATGGTCTGGAACAGGTGCAATTCCAAGTGGCAGCGAATAAAGGCAATCCGTCCCGTCCTTTGAACAAAGTGGCTTCCGGCGGCGAATTGGCGCGTATCAGCTTGGCTTTGCAAGTGGTTGCCAGCCAATACACGCAAGTGCCGACATTGATTTTTGACGAAGTGGATACCGGTATTGGTGGCGGTGTTGCTGAAATGGTCGGTAAAGCTTTGCGTGCCTTAGGTAAAAAACATCAAGTCTTGGCGGTAACCCATCTTCCTCAAGTCGCCTCTTGCGGTGAAAACCATTGGCAGGTGCGCAAGCATAGCGAAGGCGAACAAACCGTTAGCGAAATCAGCGTCTTGAACCATCATCAGCGCATTGAGGAAATTGCGCGTATGCTGGGTGGCGAAATCATTACCGATACCACACGCAGCCATGCCGCCGAACTCTTGCATTTGGCAGCCGCCTAAAAGCTTCAAGGCCGTCTGAAAATAGGATTCAGACGGCCTTTTCTATATTTTGCCACCTTTTCAGGCAGGCAGAATACAAGGTATGATTATATCGTCTGTTTACAAGGAAATTTTGATGAAAGTCCTGTTTATCGCCGATCCGATGGCAAGTTTTAAAACCTATAAAGACACTACTTACGCCATGATGCGTGAAATGGCAAAGCGCGGTTGGCAGCTTTTTCATACCTTGAGCGGAGAATTGTCCGTCCGTGAAGGTTTGGTAGTGGCTCAGGCAGCGGCATTTGAGTTTGTCGGCGCGAAGAACGATGACGATCACGAATGGTTTAAAGCAGAGGCAAAAGTTCAGACGGCCTTGAAAGACTTCGATGCGGTCATTATGCGCACTGATCCGCCGTTTGATATGCAATATCTGTATGCAACCCAGTTTTTAACTTTGGCACAGCAGCAGGGCGCAAAAGTATTTAACAGCGGACAAGCAATGCGTGATTTCAATGAGAAATTGGCGATTTTGAACTTCAGCCAGTTTACCGCGCCGACTTTGGTTACCACACGTTCCGCCGATGTCCGTGCCTTTTTGAAAGAACACGGCGACATCATCATCAAACCGTTGGACGGCATGGGTGGTATGGGCATTTTCCGTCTGACCGAATCCGACCCCAATATCGGCAGTATCCTTGAAACCCTGATGCAGCTTGATTCACGCACCATCATGGCGCAACGTTATATTCCTGAAATCGTACATGGCGACAAGCGCATTCTGATTATTGGCGGGGAAGTTGTTCCGTATGCTTTGGCGCGTATTCCGCAAAACGGCGAAACACGCGGCAACTTGGCTGCCGGCGGTCGCGGCGTGGCACAGGAATTGAGCGAGCGCGACCGTGAAATTGCAGAAACCCTTGCGCCTGAATTGAAGCGCCGCGGTATTTTGCTTGCCGGTTTGGATGTCATCGGCAGCAACCTGACCGAAGTCAATGTAACCAGCCCGACCGGCTTCCAAGAAATCATGAAGCAAAAAGATTTCGACGTTGCCGCCATGTTCGCAGATGCCGTTGCATCTTGGGCAAAACAATAGAACCAAAGGCCGTCTGAAGATTGACCCGACCGTTTCTCTTCAGACGGCCTTTTTATGTTGAGAATATGATGGAACCATCTTCCTACGCATCTGAAAAAAAAGGTAAAAACGGCATTAAGCGCATCATTAATGCGTTCGGTTATTCCAAAGACGGACTGGCTGCCGCGTACCGTTATGAAAGTGCATTTCGCCAAGTTTTTTGGTTGAACCTGATTTTAATTTTTTTGGCTTTCTTCCTTGATTTCGGCCCGCTCACTAAAATGGTGCTTGTTGTCGCATCGTTTATTTCACTGATTACCGAATTGTTTAATACCGCCGTCGAGGCAGCCGTTGACCATACCTCTACTGAAAAACACGAGCTGGCCAAGCGTGCCAAAGATGCCGGCTCGGCCGCGCAACTGATGGCTTTGTTCATGTTATTTATTGTTTGGATTGTTGCATTAACTGCTTAGAAATGTGGTAATATGGTAATTCATTAGGATTAGATAGTATTAGTTAATCTATATCAAAGTTTTCAGACGGCCTTCGGTTGTAAGATGAAGGCCGTATATTCCAGCCATGTGGCAAACATAAGGAGCAAAACATGAAAAAATTAATGGCAACCCTGATTCTGGCAGGCTTGGCAACTTCCGTATCTGCAGCCGGTATCCATATTGAAGACGGTTGGGCACGTTCTACCGTTGAAGGTATGAAAATGGGTGGCGCATTCATGAAAATCCAAAACGATGAAGCCAAACAAGACTTCTTGGTAGGCGGCAGCAGCCCTGTTGCCGAACGTGTTGAAGTACACACTCACGTGAACGACAACGGCGTTATGCGCATGCGCGAAGTTAAAGGCGGCGTGCCTTTGGCTGCGAAAGGCGTAACCGAACTGAAACCAGGCAGCTACCACGTTATGTTCATGGGTCTGAAAAAACAATTGAAAGAAGGCGAAAAAGTACCTGTAACCCTGAAATTCAAAAACGCGAAACCCCAAACTGTCGAGCTGGAAGTGAAAACCGCACCGCAATCCGGCATGGATCACGGTCACGGCCATGGTCACGGTGGCGCGCATCAGCACTAATTGCTTGAATTTGCATATAAAGGCCGTCTGAAAGTCATTGGGCTTTCAGACGGCCTTTTCTGTCGTTAAATCAAAATGTGCTAAAATTACGCTTTAAAAAATGCATTTGAAACCCACATTCCGCTCATGAATACTACCAACACACCAACAAACATCATCGTCGGCCTTTCCGGCGGCGTCGATTCATCCGTTACCGCGGCCCTGCTCAAGCAGCAAGGCCATCAAATCAGCGGCGTGTTCATGCAGAACTGGGAAGATGACGACAACGACGAGTATTGCAGCATCAAACAAGACTCCTTTGATGCCATTGCCGTTGCCGATATCATCGGAATCGATATCGACATCGTCAATTTTGCCGCACAATATAAAGACAACGTATTTGCCTATTTCCTCAAAGAATACAGCGCAGGCCGCACGCCAAACCCGGATGTCTTGTGCAATGCCGAAATCAAATTCAAATGCTTTTTGGACTATGCCATCGAGCAGGGCGCCGATACCATTGCCACCGGACACTATGCCCGCAAAGAAGTTCGCAACGGCGTGCATTACCTGCTCAAAGGCTTGGATCAAAACAAAGACCAAAGCTATTTCCTGTACCGCCTCAAACCTTTCCAACTTGAGCGCGCAATTTTCCCATTGGGTGAGTTGGAGAAGCCTGAAGTCCGCCGTCTTGCCGAAGAATTCAAATTACCGACTGCAACCAAAAAAGACAGTACCGGCATTTGCTTTATCGGCGAACGCCCGTTCCGCGAATTTCTGCAAAAATACCTGCCGACCAATAATGGCAAAATGGTTACCCCTGAAGGCAAAGTGGTTGGCGAACACGTCGGCTTGATGTTTTACACGCTGGGCCAACGCAAAGGCTTGGGTATCGGCGGCGCAGGCGAACCATGGTTTGTCGCGGCCAAGGATTTGACCAAAAACGAACTGATTGTCGTACAAGGCCATGACCATCCTTTGCTTTATACTCGAAGCCTGGTTATGAACGATTTGAGTTTCACATTGCCCGACCGTCCGAAAGAAGGCCGCTATACCTGCAAAACGCGCTACCGTATGGCTGACGCGCCTTGCACGTTGCGTTACTTAGATGATGAAACCATCGAGCTTATCTTTGACGAGCCGCAATGGGCGGTAACCCCCGGACAATCAGCGGTACTGTACGACGGCGATGTGTGCTTGGGCGGCGGCATCATCATGTCCACCGACAAGCCTGTCATCATTACTGCTTAACACAAGGGCCGTCTGAAAACGAAGCGGCAGATTGAATAAAGCCTTCAGACGGCCTCGATTTCAAAAAACGACTCAATAAAAGACTGATTAATATGGAAAAACTCTGGCTCAAAAGCTACGAACAAGGCGTAAACCCTGAAATCGATATTTCTCAATACAGCTCCATCAGCGACGTATTCCGTCAAAGTGTCGAGAAATTCGCAGATAAACCTGCTTTTCAAAATATGGGCAAAACACTGACTTATGCCGAAGTAGGCAAGTTGGCGACCGATTTTGCATCTTACCTGCAAAATGTATTGAAACTGCCGCGCGGTGAGCGTGTGGCGATTATGATGCCGAACGTTTTGCAATATCCGATTGCGCTTTTCGGTATTTTGCAGGCAGGTTTGGTGGCAGTGAATACGAATCCGCTTTATACGCCGCGCGAGTTGGAACATCAGTTGAAAGACAGCGGCGCGACAACGATTGTCGTGTTGGAGAACTTTGCCAATACGCTGGAATTGGTGTTGCCGCGTACACAAATCAAACATGTGATTGTCGCGTCGGTCGGTGAGATGTTCGGCATGATTAAAGGCGTGTTGATGAACTTTGTCATCCGCAAAGTGAAAAAAATGGTGCCGGAATACCGCATTCCCAATACCGTGACTTTTCAGACGGCCTTGAAGCAAGGTGCAGCAAATACGCTCAAACCAGTCGAGTTGACGCGCGACGATACTGCCTTGCTGCAATATACAGGCGGTACAACCGGTTTGGCGAAAGGCGCCGTCCTTAGTCACGGCAATATCTGCGCCAATATGCTTCAGGCGAAAGAATGGATTAAAAATAGCCTGCACGAAGGCAAAGAAACGGTCATTGCCGCGTTGCCGCTTTATCATATCTTTGCCTTGACGGTAAACCTGATGATTTTCGCCAATACCGGTTCTAAAATCATCCTGATTACCAACCCTCGCGATATGAAAGGGTTTATCGGTGAATTGAAAAAAGAGCCGATTAGCGTATTCATCGGTGTGAATACCCTGTTTAATGCGATGGTCAACCGTCCGGATTTTGCCGAAGTTGATTTTTCCCGTTTGAAGCTGACTTTGGGCGGCGGTATGGCAACACAAAAAGCCGTGGCGGAAAAATGGAAAAAAATTACCGGTACGCCGATTGTGGAAGCTTATGGTTTGACCGAAGCCAGCCCGGGCGTATGTTGTAATCCTTTGAATATCGAAGCTTACAGCGGCGGTATTGGTCTGCCTGTTTCTTCAACCGAGGTCGAATTGCGTGATGCGGATGGCAAAGAAGTGCCTATCGGACAGCCGGGCGAATTGTGGGTACGCGGCCCGCAAGTGATGAAAGGCTATTGGAACCGTCCGGAAGAAACCGCCAAAGCAATCGATGCACGCGGCTTTTTAGAGACCGGCGATATTGCTGTGATGGATGAAAAAGGCTGGTTGAAGCTGGTGGACCGCAAAAAAGATTTGATTGTGGTATCCGGTTTCAATGTGTATCCGAACGAAATCGAAGAAGTGGTGGCCGGAAACGACAAAGTCTTGGAAGTCGCCTGTATCGGCGTGAAAAGTGAGAAAACCGGCGAAGCGATTAAGGTCTTCGTCGTACGCAAAGACCCGTCTTTGACTAAGGAAGAGCTGATCGATTTCTGCCGCAAAGAACTGACGGCGTATAAAGTGCCGAAAGACATCGAATTCCGCGACGAGTTGCCAAAATCCAACGTTGGCAAAATCCTGCGCCGCGAGCTGCGCTGATATATAGAATCAGTATGATAAGGCCGTCTGAAAACGCTGTTTTCAGACGGCCTGAAGCTTTTGCCGTTTGCCAGAATATGCTGCTTCAAGTTAAAATCACACATTCCAACATGGGTATCACATCATGACTAAATTTATTTTCGTAACCGGCGGCGTTGTATCTTCTTTGGGTAAAGGTATCGCCGCCGCTTCTATTGCTACTATCCTTGAGTCGCGTGGCTTGAACGTGACCATGCTTAAACTCGACCCGTATATCAACGTTGACCCGGGTACCATGAGCCCTTTTCAACACGGCGAAGTATTCGTGACCGATGACGGCGCGGAAACCGACCTCGACTTGGGTCACTACGAGCGCTTCATCAACGCCACCATGACCCGCCGTAACAGCTTCAGTACCGGCCAAGTCTATGAAAACGTGATTGCCAAAGAGCGCCGCGGCGACTATTTGGGTGGTACCGTACAAGTGATTCCGCACATTACTGATGAAATCAAACGCCGTATCCATGAAGGCGCGGCTGGTTATGATGTGGCGATTGTTGAAATCGGCGGTACAGTCGGTGATATCGAATCGTTGCCTTTCTTGGAAGCCATCCGCCAAATGCGCAGCCAGCTCGGCCGCAACAATACATTGTTTGCCCACCTGAGCTATGTGCCTTACATTGCCGCCGCCGGCGAAATCAAAACCAAACCGACCCAGCATACCGTTAAAGAAATGTTGAGCATCGGTTTGCAACCGGACATCCTGATCTGCCGTATGGACAGAGAAATGCCTGCGGACGAGCGCCGTAAGATTGCTTTGTTCTGTAACGTTGAAGAACGTGCCATCGTGGGCAGCTACGATGTGGACAGCATCTACGAATGCCCTGAAATGCTGCACAACCAAGGCATCGACAGCATTATTACCGAGCAGTTGCAGCTGAATGTCAAACAAGCCGATTTGACCGAATGGAAGAAAATCGTTCACGCGATTCGAAATCCGAAACATACCGTCAAAATCGCGATGGTCGGCAAATACGTTGATTTGACCGAGTCCTACAAATCATTGATCGAAGCCCTGAAACACGCCGGTATTCACACTGAAACCGACGTACAAATTACCTTTGTCGACAGCGAAAGCATCGAGAAGGGCAATGGCGACGTTTCCATGCTCAAAGGCATGGACGCGATTTTGGTGCCGGGCGGCTTCGGTTCACGCGGCGTAGAAGGCAAAATTGCCGCCGTACGCTATGCGCGTGAAAACAACGTACCATATTTGGGCATCTGTTTGGGTATGCAAATTGCCCTGATTGAATACGCCCGCGATGTTGCAGGCTTGAAGGGTGCGAACT
>NZ_JBQCXF010000101.1:0-9266 GCF_051956635.1 Neisseria sp. P0022.S010
CCTTGTGCCTTTGTTCTATGTGGTTGTGCGCAAATTCTTTAAAGAAACCGCACACGAGCATGAGATGGCCGCCAAACACGCCGCTGAAGCCGGCATGATTGAAGACGGTAAACACGATTCAGACAAGCACTAAAGCAAAGGCCGTCTGAAAAATTTTCAGACGGCCTCAAAATGCTAAAGGATTCTAAAATGAAGAAGATTACATTCAAACCTGTACTGACCGCCGTTGCCGCCGCCGTGGCTTTGTCGGCCTGTGCCATGATGCCGAAATATGAGCAGCCTCAAGTTGCCGTGGCCGATACGTTTAAATACGACACTGTTGACGACGGTATCCGTGCAGCCGAATTGGGTTGGCAAGATTACTTTGCCGATCCGCGCCTGCACCGCTTGATCGACATTGCGTTGGAACGCAATACCGATTTGCGCACCGCCGCGCTGAATGCCGAAATCTACCGCAAGCAGCACATGATTGCGCGCAACAACCTGCTGCCGACCGTTAACGCTAGCGGTACAGGTTCGCGTCAAGGCAGCTTGAGCGGCGGCAACGTCAGCAGCCAATACAGCGTTGGTTTGGGCATAACCTCTTATGAACTCGACCTCTTCGGCCGAGTCCGCAGCACCAACGAAGCTGCTTTGCAAGGTTATTTTAATGTAGCCGCCAACCGCGATGCCGCACATCTGGCCTTGATTTCTACCGTGGCCAAAGCCTACTTTAACGAACGCTACGCTGAAGAAACCATGGCATTGGCACAACGTGTGTTGCAAACCCGTGAGGCGACTTACAAGCTCTCACAATTGCGCCATAAAGCCGGTGTGATTTCCGCCGTTGATTTACGCCAACAGGAAGCGTTGATTGAATCGGCCAAAGCCGATTACGCATCCGCAGTGAAAAACCGCGAGCAAGCGCGCAATTCATTGGCTATGTTGATTAACCAACCTTTGCCCGAAGACTTGCCTGCCGGTTTGCCTTTGAGTAAACAGTTCAAAATCACCAAACTGCCTGCCGGTTTGAGTTCGGACGTATTGCTCAACCGCCCGGATATCCGCGCGGCCGAATACTCGCTCAAACAAGCCAATGCCAATATCGGCGCGGCACGTGCGGCCTTCTTCCCGCGCATCAGCCTGACCGGTTCGGTCGGTACGGCTTCCGGCGAGTTGAGCGGCCTGTTTAAGAGCGGTACAGGTGTTTGGGCGTTTGCACCGTCCATCACGCTGCCTATCTTTGACTGGGGTACCAACAAAGCCAATCTTGACGTAGCCAAACTGCGCCAACAGGTACAAATCGTTGCTTATGAAGCCGCTGTTCAATCCGCATTTAAAGACGTTTCCAATGCTTTGGTTGCGCGCGAACAGCTGGATAAAAGCTATGAAGCGTTGAGCAAGCAAAGCCGTGCTTACAACGACAGCCTGCGCCTCATCAGCCTGCGTTACAAACATGGCGTATCTAGCGCATTGGATTTATTGGATGCCGAACGCAGCAGTTACGGCGCAGAAACTGCTCTTTTGGCCAATCAGCTGACCCGTCTGGAAAACCTTGCCGACTTGTATAAAGCACTTGGCGGCGGTTTGAAACGCGAAACCAAAGCTGCCGAATAAGTGTTGTCGGCTAAAATCAAGAGGCCGTCTGAAACATTTGGGTTTCAGACGGCCTTTTTGTTCAACAGCGATTTTAAACTTTTAATTTCTCGCTTAAAGAACCGACATAGGCTGCGCGTTCGTTACGGCTGAGTTCGGGCTGGTGTGTGTTGAGCGAAGACCATTTGCGGTTGCTGCGTGCTTTGTTGAGTTCGCTTGGCAGTTTGGCCGCATTCCATGGCGCTTTGCGTTCGTTTAGCTCGATATGAGATTGGGCGGCATGGCCGCGCGTTTGCAAGACGTGCAACAAACCCAGCGCACGCGCAGCGAGCAGGGTAAGGGTTTCCGGATCGGTATGCAGGGTTTGTCGGCCGTTGATTTTGTCGGTGATGTCTTGGGCGTTGGGCAAAATGCCGCCCAACAGTCCGCCGATGGCGGTACCCAAACCAAGCGAACCGCCAAGCGTGGCAATGTCCAAGCCTAGGCCGATGAGTGCGCCTGCGGTTGCGCCGGTACCGGTACGGATGCCGTAATGTTTGAGCAATTCGCTGTCAAACGGATCTTGTTTGAAGGCTTTGGGCATCCATGTGCTGTCGCTGCCGACTTCGTCGTGATAGAAGCGGTAAAGTGTGAACAGGCGTTGTTGCATTTGCCGCTCAAGTTGGCGGATTTCCGATTGCATGACTTCCAAAGTCGGGGCAGGGTCGTCGTTTTCGGCAATTTCTTGGGTAAATGCGGCGGCATCCAGCAGAAAATCGGCAATTTCACGGCGCGCTTCCGTATCCAGCCGTTGCCACTCGCGACGGCGCATATTGATGAGGCGGTCGAGGATGTCGCGCTTAGGTAACATGGTGGCAAGGTTGTCCCATAATCGGATTTCGCCTTCAAAGTCAAACGCAACGGTATCGAAACCGGCG
The DNA here is from genome assembly GCF_051956635.1 of Neisseria sp. P0022.S010. NCBI lineage: Bacteria > Pseudomonadati > Pseudomonadota > Betaproteobacteria > Neisseriales > Neisseriaceae > Neisseria > Neisseria sp. P0022.S010. Next base: position 2,493 of record NZ_JBQCXF010000101.1, read on the forward strand.
TAAACATGCAGGGCGCGGCGGGCGAGCATATTGGTCCAAGCGGTCAGGTCTTGATTTTGAGTGAAGTTGAACACAGGCATGATGGGCTTGGCGCACCAAGACAAAATGGTCAGCTCGTCTTTGTATTTGTTAAGGACGGGCTCCCGCGCATCGATGACATACATGGCCATGTCGCTTTGCATGACTTGGCGCAGCACTTTGGCTTCTTGGTTGAATTCGTGATGCGCTTCATGGTTGTTGAGGAATTGCTGAATGCGCTCGATGCCGTCATCGCGTGCGGATGTGTGGGTTTCCAGCCAGTCCAACACGCCGCCGGCATCTTCGAGGCCGGGTGTGTCGTAGAGGTAAACCAAGCTGTCGTCGCCGTCGTTGATGAGGGCTTCTTCGACATGGCGCGTGGTCGAGGGCGCATTTTTTACTTCGCCGAAGGTGCTGTCGCGCAAAAGCGTGCGTAAGAGTGAGGTTTTGCCTGTGTTGGTATGGCCGACGACGGCAAGGGAAAGTGGGGTGGTCATGGTTGTGGGTTGGGACGGATATGGGCTATGAATGTGTGAGTATGGGGCTGTTTGCCTGCAGTGGCAATATGTGTTTCAGACGGCTCTAAATTTCTTTTATATATGGGCGAAAATAGCCAGAAAAAGAGGGGAATAGCGGATTTGTTGTTTTTTGGCAAAATGCTTGAAAATAGGTAGGAAAACAGTTGACAGTCGGGTAGAAGGCTAGGATAATTCGCGCCGTTGAGTTGCTTGATGCAGCTTGATTTTTCTCCTCTATTTCTCCTTTGTAGACTTGGCGCATATCGAAACGGTATGCGCATTTTTTTATCTGCTTTGAAACATGATTACATTTAAGTTCTGTAAATTGGATAATTAAGAAATTTTACAAGAAAAATACTTGCAAGGTTGAATCTCTTGTTGCATAATTCGTTTCGTTAGCTGGTTCGAGTAGTCAGTTAATAGTTTCTCCTCTATTTCTCCTTTGTAGACTTGGCACACATTCTATCGGATGTGTGCATTTTTTTTGCCTGTTTAAAATAAAGGCCGTCTGAATGTTGTAATCTTTCAGACGGCCTTTGTTGGTTGAATGGAATTAGATGTCTAATACTACTTCTTCTTTGACTTCTTCCATGACAACATAGCTGCGGCTTTCGGCTGCTGCCGGCAGTTGCAGCAGGATATTGCCGAGCATATCGCGATAGGCGGACATATCGGGTAGGCGGACTTTGATGAGGTAGTCGTATTCGCCGGAGACCAAGTGGCATTCCAAAATTTGCGGAATCTTCAGCACTTCGCGTTTGAAGTCTTCAAAAATATTGCCGGATTTTGAACGCAGTTTCAGTTCGACAAAGACCAAGAGGCTTTGACCCAAGGCATGAGGATTCAGATGGGCGTGATAGCCGGTGATGAGGTTGTCGCGTTCCAAGCGGCGGACGCGTTCGGTTACCGGCGTAGTGGAGAGGCCGACTTTTTCAGCCAATTCGGTCATGGGGATGCGTGCGTTTTGTTGCAGGAGCTTGAGAATTTTTAAGTCGGTTTTGTCGAGTTCTTTCATGGCTTTGATGCTTGTCGTTTTCAATTTGGATGACATCATAACCTTAAAACAGGCTCAGAAGAAGCATAAATCCTTAAAGGTAAGGCGGAAGGAAGATATTAATCTTGTGTATTTCATGGAATCCTGTATGGTTTTTGACCTATAATATTCGCTTCAAAGTAATAGGGCAGGCCGTCTGAAACGGATGCCGATAAGAGGAATACATTATGCGTCCGCTCAATGCGCAAATCCGTTTGGATAATTTACGTCAAAATTATCGTTTTCTCAAAGAGTTGCACGGCAATAAATTGTTGGCTGTGATTAAGGCCGATGCTTACGGGCATGGTGCGGTCAGATGTGCACACGCGTTGGCGGATATTGCCGACGGCTTTGCGGTGGCAACGGTAGATGAAGGCGTGGAATTGCGTCAAAACGGCATTAAAAATCCGATTGTTTTATTGGAAGGCGTGTTTGAGGCTGCAGAGTATGCGGATGTTGACCGTTATGATTTGTGGCCGGCAATCGGCAGTCAATGGCAGTTGGAGGCGTTTGCACATCATGAGTGGCAACGTCCGACAACCGTATGGCTGAAAATGGACTCTGGTATGCACCGTGCCGGTTTCTTTCCGCATAACTATGCCGCCGCCTATACGGCATTGAAACAATCTGAATCGGTTGAAAACATTGTGAAATTCAGCCATTTTGCCTGCGCGGACGAACCGGAAAACGGCATGACCGAAATGCAGCTTGAAGCATTTGATTTGGCGTGTGAAGGCTTGGAAGGCGAGGAGAGCCTGGCCAATTCCGCCGCGATTTTGAACGTGCCTGAAGCGCGCCGCGATTGGGGTCGTGCCGGTCTGGCCTTGTATGGTATTTCGCCTTTCGGTGGCGTGGATGAGCGTTTGAAACCTGTTATGCGCCTGACTTCCCGCGTTTTCGGCGAACGTGTGTTGCAGCCGCATTCTCCGATTGGTTACGGTGCAACGTTCTACACCAGCAAATCCACTCGTGTCGGTTTGATTGCCTGCGGCTATGCCGACGGTTATCCGCGTCGCGCTTCCACTAATTCTCCGGTTGCCATCGATGGCAAACGCAGCCGTATTATCGGCAGGGTGTCTATGGATATGATTACGGTTGAGCTGGAAGCTTCGAAAGAGGGTTTGGGCGCGGAAGTCGAGCTTTGGGGCGATGTGATTAATATTAATGAAGTTGCCGAAGTTGCCGGTATGATTCCGTACGAAATCCTCTGTAATATTAAACGTGCGAAGTTTACTTATATCGAGTAAGCAGTCAAAGATCAGGCCGTCTGAAATATGTTTTCGACGGCCTTTTTGTTATCTGCAATTAAAACGATTCGTCAGCGCGTAAATAACGCCATTTGCCCGGCGGCAGTCTGCCGAGTTTGACTTTGCCCATGCGGATGCGTTTCAAACCGACAACGCGCAGGCCGACCAGCTCGCACATGCGGCGGATTTGGCGTTTTTTGCCTTGCCGCAAAATAAAGCGCAATTGGTCTTCGTTTTGCCATTCAACTTTGGCGGGGCGTAATTTTTCTCCGTCCAAACTCAAGCCGTGGTTGAGCAGGGCGAGGCCTTTGTCGTCTAGTTTGCCGCGGACGCGGACGAGGTATTCTTTTTCGCTGCTGCTGTTTTCGCCAATCAGTTGTTTGGCAATGCGGCCGTCCTGGGTGAGCACCAATAATCCGACAGAGTCGATGTCCAGGCGGCCGGCCGGGGCTAAGCCGAATTTGTGTTTTTCACTGAAAGGGATACGGCTGTCGTCGCCTTCCCAATGGTTGTCGGCGGTAATGAGTTCGGCGGCGGATTTATAGCCTTTTTCTGCCTGCGCGCTGACGTAGCCGACGGGTTTGTTCAGCAGGATGGTTACGCGCGCGGCTTGTTTTTCGTGGGCTTGTTTGTTGAGGTCGATGCGGTCGCGCTCGGTGACTTTTTGACCGAGTACGGCGGTTTGGCCGTTGACTTTGACCCAGCCTTGCTCAATGTAGCTGTCTGCCTCGCGGCGCGAGCATAAGCCCAATTGCGCCATGCGTTTGGAGAGGCGCATGGTTTCGGAATCGTTGTTTTGCATGGTATGGCAATATAGAAGAAATGGGAATGTCGGATTATAGCATTGACCGTTTGTCAGGCCGTCTGAAAACTGAATTTTTGGGTTTTCAGACGGCCTTGCGTTTGCTATATGTTAAGGAATATTTAGTTTTGAAGTAAAAAATGAAGGGTATATTGTCTGTTTGTGTTAACCTTACGGGCGAACTAATCATTTTGTTTTTTGTCGAATTCGGGTTGAAATGACATTTCACTCTTAAATCATGAAGACTAAAATGATTGGTCTTTCTAAAGCGCATGAAGGCAGTTTGTCGCTAAAACAAGCTTTCGTGTATCACGTTTTAAGGATAAATCAATGAAATCGCTCAAATCATTTTTGATTTGGGGCATTGTGGTTTTGGTCGGCCTGGCCTCCTTTACCACTCTGGCCCTCAGTCGCGGCGAGCAGGTCAGTGCGATTTGGATGGTTACGGCCGCCATTTCGGTATACTGCATTGCCTACCGTTTTTACAGTCTTTACATTGCCAACCGTGTGATGCAGCTTGATCCTAACCGTCTGACTCCGGCAGAACGCCACAATGACGGCTTGGACTATGTGCCCACACATAAAGGCGTACTGTTCGGCCACCACTTTGCCGCGATTGCCGGCGCAGGTCCTTTGGTCGGTCCTGTATTGGCAGCGCAAATGGGTTATCTGCCCGGTACTTTGTGGATTATCTTCGGCGTGGTGTTTGCCGGTGCCGTACAGGATATGATGGTCTTGTTCGTCTCCATGCGCCGTGACGGTAAGTCTTTGGGCGATATCGTGAAACAAGAACTCGGTACTGTCCCCGGCGTGATTGCGTCTATCGGTATTTTGATGATTATGGTCATCATTATGGCGGTGTTGGCGCTGATCGTTGTGAAAGCATTGGTTCACAGCCCTTGGGGTACGTTCACCATCGCAGCGACTATGCCGATTGCTCTGTTTATGGGTATCTACACCCGTTATATCCGTCCGGGCAAAATCGGCGAGATTTCCATCGTCGGCTTTATTTTGCTGATGTTGGCCGTGATTTACGGTGAAGATGTTGCCCGCAGCTCCTTTGGTCACTGGTTCGACCTTGACGGCATTCAGCTGACTTGGGCGATTATGATTTACGGTTTCGTGGCTTCCGTATTGCCGGTTTGGCTCTTGCTGACTCCGCGCGACTATCTGTCTACCTTCCTGAAAATCGGTACGATTGCCGCTTTGGCTTTGGGTATCGTTATTGTTAACCCAACCCTGCAAATGCCTGCAGTTACCCACTTTATCGATGGTTCAGGCCCGGTATTCTCCGGTGCGTTGTTCCCATTCTTGTTCATTACCATTGCTTGTGGTGCGGTTTCAGGCTTCCATGCTCTGATTTCTTCCGGTACTACGCCAAAAATGGTGGAAAACGAAACCCACGTCCGCATGATCGGTTACGGCGGCATGATTATGGAAAGCTTTGTGGCCATTATGGCGCTGGCCGCCGCCGCTTCGCTTGAGCCAGGCGTGTACTTTGCGATGAACAGCCCGGCTGCGCTGATTGGTACTGATGCCAACACTGCTGCCGAAGTCATCACCACTAAACTGAATTTCTCTGTTGATGCCGCAACCTTGTTGCATACTGCTAAAGAAGTGGGCGAAAACACCATTCTGTCCCGTGCAGGCGGCGCGCCAACCCTCGCAGTCGGTATGGCGCACATCATGAGCCGTCTGATTCCGGGCGAAGCCATGATGGCGTTCTGGTATCACTTTGCCTTGCTGTTTGAAGCCTTGTTCATCCTGACCGCCGTTGACGCCGGTACGCGCGTAGCCCGTTTCATGATCCAAGACTTGGGCAGTATTTTCTACAAACCATTCGGTAACACCGACTCTATCCCAGCCAACCTGGTTGCCACATTCTTTGCCGTGGCATTGTGGGGTTACTTCCTCTATACCGGCGTAACCGACCCTCTGGGCGGCATTAACTCGCTCTGGCCTCTGTTCGGTATCGCCAACCAAATGCTGGCAGGCGTAGCGTTGATTATGTGTACCGTTGTATTGGTGAAAATGAAACGCGACCGCTATGTATGGGTAACCTTGGTTCCTGCTGTCGGCGTATTGTTTGTAACCTGCTATGCCGGTTTGCAAAAACTGTTCCACAGCGACCCGCGCGTCAGCTTCTTGGCGCATGCAGGCAAATACCGCGATGCCTTGGCTTCAGGCGAAGTCCTTGCCCCGGCTAAAGACATTGGAGAAATGTCACAAATCATCTTCAACGACCAAATCAATGCCGGCCTGACCGCTTTGTTCTTAGCAGTTGTCGTGATTGTCGCCGTGTACGGTTTGCGTACCGCCATGAAAGCCCGCAAAGTCGGCTGGCCAACTGCTAAAGAAATTCCGGCAGTGTACCGCGACGGCAAACAGCTGGAGGCTCAGAGTGAAGCATAAGCTCGCATCTTGGTGGAAAACCATCAAGCTGACAGCAAACTTGATGGCCGGTGTCCCGGATTATGAAAACTACGTTGCCCGTCAGCGCAAACATAATCCCAACGCGCCGGTCATGACTGAGCTGCAATTCCAAGACTACTGCCGCAAACGCCGTTGCGGCGGCAACGGCGGACGCTGTTGTTAATGAAGGTATAAAAAGGCCGTCTGAAAATATTTTCAGACGGCCTTTTATTATGGAATATCAATAAACATCAAAAACTTTGTCTTGTCATCAATATTTAAGCGAACAACTTGCCAATATTTACTCTTCTTCGAGCAGTACCAGCGGACGCTGTATTTTTCTGAGTTCTTCCACCTCGTCCAACAGCCGCATAATCAGCCCCAATGCGGGAATGCCGGCTTCAAAATCACGGCTTAAGCGTTGTGCGCGACGGATGCGGGCAAGATGAAAACCACTAAAGGTACTTTTTTCGGGCGCACCATCGATGCTGATGATGTCTTCTGCTATAAGTTCCAACAGCCAATCGCGACGGCAACGGCTGGCGGCAACGATTTCTTCAAAAGTAAGGGTAACATCGGAGGACTGAATCATAATTTATCCTTTCTCTTATGCTTGTTTCGCGGCAAAGTGTTCGGCCAATTTTTCCCATGCGGCACGGTCGGCTTCGCTCTCTACTGGCGGAACATTAATGCGGATATTGAGATAAAGGTCTCCGGCTTCTTTTGCAGGAATACCTTTGCCTT
>NZ_JBQCXF010000102.1:0-9147 GCF_051956635.1 Neisseria sp. P0022.S010
GTCAAAGCATGATAACAACCCTAAAACGAAAGAACACCCAACCCCACACCGCCACCCTACACCAGAAAGATCCTCCCCCACAATGAAAAAAACCACCTACTCTCCATGCCCGATGCTGATGACGGCCGCTGTCCAAGCCGCGCCTTCCGACAGCGAACGCATTGCGGCACTGGAGCGTCAGGTGGCCGAACTGACTGCCCAAGTAAACCGCCTACTGAGCGAGCGTTTGGACGAGCGTTCCGCACGCAGAAACAACGAAGTTCACGTGTGTACGTTGTCGGCATTTACCGACACGTTCCGTACCGAAAACGTCAACCGCGGCCGCGCACGCTTGGATGTGATTCAGCAATGCCGCCGCCAGCACGCGGAAATGTTCTGCAAGGAAGAAACCGTCCGTTGCCAGACTTACCGTTAACCTTTCATACTCAGGCCGTCTGAAACCCTGTTTTCAGACGGCCTTTTGATTGTTTGCGTTCTTCCATGTCAAAACAAACGGGAAACAACAATGCCAAAGCGGTTTGACATGATGTTACGACACAAGCAATCCGCTTCTGAATCCGCTATAATCTGCGTTTGATTTTATTTTCCAACGCCTTTGTATAAAGCGAAATATCATGCAAGAACAATATCAACCCGCCGCCATCGAGCCTGCGGCGCAGAAAAAATGGGACGACGCCCGTATTTTCAACGTCTCCGAAGACGCTTCCAAACCCAAATACTACTGCCTTTCCATGTTCCCCTACCCCAGCGGCAAGCTGCACATGGGGCATGTGCGCAACTACACCATAGGCGACGTATTGAGCCGCTTCAAACTCTTAAACGGCTTCAACGTCATGCAGCCTATGGGTTGGGACGCGTTCGGTATGCCTGCGGAAAATGCGGCGATGAAAAACAACGTCGCCCCTGCTGCATGGACTTACGACAACATCGAATACATGAAAACCCAGCTCAAAAGCCTGGGTTTTGCGATTGACTGGGAACGCGAAGTCGCCACCTGCAAACCCGAATACTACCGCTGGGAACAATGGCTGTTTACCAAGCTGTTTGAAAAAGGCATCGCCTATCGCAAAAACGGCACGGTAAACTGGGACCCGGTCGATCAAACCGTATTGGCTAACGAGCAAGTTATCGACGGACGCGGCTGGCGTTCGGGTGCGTTGATCGAAAAACGCGAAATCCCGATGTATTACTTCAAAATCACCGATTACGCCGAAGAGTTGCTCAACGATTTGGACAAGCTGGAACACTGGCCTGAACAAGTCAAAACCATGCAGCGCAACTGGATCGGCAAATCACGCGGCATGACCGTGCGCTTTGCCGTTTCAGACGACAGCAAACAAGGTTTGGAAGGCGATTACGCGAAATTCCTGCAAGTTTACACCACCCGCCCCGACACGCTGATGGGCGCGACTTATGTTGCCGTTGCCGCCGAGCATCCGCTGGCAACCGCCGCAGCCGCCGACAAACCCGAATTGCAGGCATTTATCGCCGAATGCAAAGCCGGCTCCGTTGCCGAAGCCGACATGGCGACAATGGAGAAAAAAGGCGTGCCGACCGGCCGCTACGTCGTCAACCCGCTCAACGGCGACAAGCTGGAAGTGTGGATTGCCAACTATGTATTGTGGGGCTACGGTGACGGCGCAGTGATGGCGGTTCCGGCGCACGACGAACGCGATTTCGAGTTCGCCACCAAATACAATCTGCCTAAAAAACAAGTCATTGCCGTCGGCGACAACGCATTCGACGCAAACCAATGGCAAGAATGGTACGGCGACAAAGAAAACGGCGTATTGGTCAACAGCGGCGACTTGGACGGCATGAATTTTCAGACGGCCTTCGACGCCATTGCCGCCAAGCTGCAAAGCCAAGACGCAGGCGAACCGAAAACCCAATACCGCTTGCGTGACTGGGGTATTTCGCGCCAACGCTACTGGGGCTGCCCGATTCCCATCGTCCATTGCGAAAAATGCGGCGACGTACCCGTCTCCGCCGACCAACTGCCCGTCGTTTTGCCTGAAAACGTCGTACCCGACGGCATGGGTTCGCCTTTGGCAAAAATGCCCGAGTTCTACGAAACCACCTGCCCATGCTGCGGCGGCGCGGCGAAACGCGAAACCGACACCATGGACACCTTCATGGAATCGAGCTGGTACTTCTTCCGCTACATGTCTCCTCAATTCGCAGAAGGCATGGTATCGGCAGAAGCCGCGAAATACTGGGGCGCGGTCGACCAATACATCGGCGGTATCGAACACGCGATTCTGCACCTCTTGTACGCGCGCTTCTTCACCAAACTGATGCGCGACGAAGGCTTGGTCAATGTTGACGAACCATTTGAACGCCTGCTCACGCAAGGCATGGTCGTCTGCGAAACCTACTACCGTGAAAACGCCAACGGCAGCAAAGACTGGATCAACCCCGCCGATGTCGAATTGACTTTCGACGACAAAGGCCGCCCCGTTTCCGCCGTCCTCAAAGCCGACGGACTGCCCGTCGTCATCAGCGGCACGGAAAAAATGTCCAAATCCAAAAACAACGGCGTCGATCCGCAAGAACTGATTAACGCCTACGGCGCGGACACCGCCCGCCTGTTCATGATGTTTGCCGCACCGCCCGAACAGTCCCTCGAATGGAGCGATAGCGGCGTCGAAGGCGCGCACCGCTTCCTACGCCGTCTGTGGCGTACCGTTTACGAATACCTGAAGCAAGGCGGCGCGGTCAAAGCGTTTGCAGGCAGCCAAGACGGTTTGTCTAAAGAACTCAAAGACCTGCGCCACAAACTGCATTCCACTATCGCCAAAGTCAGCGACGACTACGGCCGCCGCCAGCAGTTCAACACCGCCATCTCCGCCGTGATGGAACTGCTCAACCAATACGACAAAACCGACACCGGCAGCGAACAAGGCCGCGCCGTCGCCCAAGAAGTATTGGAAGCCGCCGTACGCCTGTTGTGGCCCATCGTGCCACACATCTGCGAAACCCTGTGGAGCGAATTGAACAGCGCGAAACTGTGGGAAGCTGGCTGGCCGACAGTCGATGAAGCCGCTTTGGTCAAATCCGAAATCGAAGTGATGGTTCAAGTCAACGGCAAACTGCGCGGCAAAATCACCGTCGCCGCCGACGCCTCCAAAGCCGACCTCGAAGCCGCCGCACTCGCCACCGAAGGCGCGGTGAAATTCATGGAAGGCAAGCCCGCCAAGAAAATCATCGTCGTTCCCGGACGCTTGGTAAATATCGTCGTCTAAACCGCTTTTAAGGTTTAGCCATACGGATAAAGGCCGTCTGAAACTTGGAAACAGGTTTTCAGACGGCCTTTTTAAGGTAGATTAAGCTGATAAGTCCAATAACACATTGGGATGAAAAGGTTCCATTGGATTTAGAATCACTCTACACACGTCCCTGAAACATAAATCCGTTGTATTCCTCACGATGTTTTGGCACAATTCGAAGCCAATCAACCACGCTTGTACTTGGCATCCTAATGGCTTCAAAACCCTTCCTAAAATGGGCTGGTGGCAAACATAAACTTGTCCCCTTTATCGAACACAATCTACCCACTCCTGCACGAAAACGTCTGGTTGAACCCTTTTGCGGTTCTGCTGCTTTGTCTCTTGCATTGGATTTCGAACATTATCTGCTCAATGATATTAACGCTGACTTAATCGGCTTATTCCGTATCCTAAAAGAAGAAAAATCCGGATTCATAGACTATACCCGCTCTTTCTTTACTTCCGAAAACAATAGCGATTCAAGATTCTATGAATTGCGGGAACAATTCAACTTCAGCCAAGATCTACACGAACGTTCAGCGCTATTTATTTATTTGAACCGCCATGCTTTTAACGGTTTATGCCGTTACAACAGCAAAGGGGCATTCAATGTGCCATTTGGACGCTACAAATCTCCTTACTTTCCACAACAAGAAATGGAAGGTTTCATTCAAAAATCTGACAGAGTTGAATTAATGTGCGGAGATTTTCAAACAATCCTATCTCTGACAAACAATACAGATACTGTTTATTGTGATCCTCCTTATGCACCTTTAAGCCCAACCGCTTCATTTACCACTTATGCCAAAGAAGGCTTCAATTTGGACGATCAAATCCGCCTTTCCCAGACAGCCCAACAAATTGCACCTAACTCTCAAGGCGTTTTGATTTCAAATCATGATACTGAATTTACGAGAAATATTTATTCTTCTGCCATTCTAAAAACGGTTGAAGTACAACGCAATATTGCCGCAAAGGGCAGCAGTCGCAAAAAAGTCGGAGAACTATTGGCAATTTATGAGTGATTTCAACAAATTGGCTGAAGAAGCTGCCATTTATCAAAGTCGTTTGAAAAAAATTGTTTCAGACGACCTTGTTCTCTACAACGAAAATTCCCTTAACGTCATGCGGAAGATATTGGAAAAACATCCAAACGGCTGTTTTGATATGATTTTCGCAGACCCTCCCTACTTTCTTTCCAATGACGGCTTCAGTTGTCAAAGCGGACAAATGGTTTCCGTCAATAAGGGCAACTGGGATAAATCCAAAGGAATGGCGGCAGATTTGGAATTCTACGAAGAATGGCTCCGACTGTGTTACGCCTTATTAAAACTAAACGGCACAATTTGGGTTTGCGGCACATTCCATAATATCTATTTAATCGGCTACCTGATGCAAACCATCGGATACCATATTTTGAACAATATTACTTGGGAAAAACCCAATCCTCCCCCTAATTTGTCCTGCCGTTTTTTTACCCATTCGACAGAAACAATCTTATGGGCAAAGAAAAATAAAAAAGCCAAACATACGTTTCATTATGAAATGATGAAAGTACAAAATGATGGCAAGCAAATGAAATGTGTTTGGACATTTCCTCCACCAAATAAAACCGAAAAAACATTCGGCAAACATCCGACACAAAAACCACTCCCCTTGCTTGAACGCTGCATACTATCGGCTTCAAATATCGGAGATTTAATTTTTGACCCTTTCATGGGCAGCGGCACAACAGGCGTTGCTGCCTTAAAACATGGTCGGAAATTTTGTGGTTGCGAACTAGAAGAGGATTTTTTTGAATTAGCAAAGAAAAGGCTACAACAAAAGCTGTAGCCCCATCTTATTTTAAATTATTCGAACAACACCATCTCTATCCTGTCTATCCCGGCTGGCCATTTTACGAACTTCCTGCATGAATTCTTTTTTAAAATAAAATGCATGATTCTTATTTGAAATATCCCGATCATATTGCGCAGAAAATATAGGACTGTATGGCTTGGAATCTTTTGATCTGATTTGTATAAAACTACCGTTTGATGTATGAATGTATCCGTCGCCGGAATTAATATCAGCTAACAGCTTACTTTTAATTTGCGTGAAATCAGCAGATAACTGTCTAAAAAGTTCACCCCCTTCATTTATTTGCACATGATAAGCTGACTGTATGTACCATTTGTCAGGATCGTTGTCGACTTTACAAATAGGAACATATAGCAAATTCTTTATTTTTTGGTATATCCAACTATCTTCAAAACTTATCTGATCGCTGATTAACTGATCAAAGTTACTGGAAATCTGCGAGATAAACATAGTCTCTAGTGGTTCACCATCTGCATCTGCTTTATTGGTTTTCAGCTCACCATCGGCAAAATCTGTTAAAGCACTTGTATTGTTAAGCCCTATCAATTTTTCGATAAACTGTCCTACCCCGCCTTTATTTATCTTCATTTCAGCGGTGAACTCGGGAAATCTGGTTTGATATTCAAGTTTTAGATCTCCTAGCGTCCTTCCGACGTTTTCTATAAAAAAACCATACGAATCAGTTAGATTCATTATCACAGTTCCCGTCATTAACATAGTCCTTAAAAGTTAAAAGTTCAGGCAAAGAAATATCTAATGCACTAGCCAAACGAATAAGATTTAATAGGGCAGGGTTACGCTCTCCACGTTCTATCATTCCGATATAAGTCCGGTGCATATTCGCTTTTTCAGCCAATGCTTCCTGACTTAAATCCTGGAGTTGTCTTAAATGACGAACATGTTTGCCAAATTGTTTTAAAATTTCTGATTTCATGATGACTATTCTTAATGTTTGCAAATTAAATTCCACATACAATAAGTATCAACTTTAGTTCTAATACGAAAGGCCGTCTGAAACCCTATATTCAGGTTTCAGACGGCCTTTTTATCTGCCCGATTTTATTCGCCGTAATAGGCTTTGGTCAGGATTTCTTCCATATCGGCTACCATAGCGAGGCGTGGGTTGGCCGGGGTACATTGGTCTTCAAAAGACATCATGGCCAGCTCTTTTCTGCCGTCGAGGAAGGTTTTCTCATCGATGCCCTGCTCTTTCAACGACATTTTGATGCCGACGTTGACCGCCAGTTCATGACAGGCGCGGGCGAAGGATTCTACGCCTTCGGCAGGGGTGGCGCACGGCAGGCCTAAGGTACGGGCGATTTCCTGATATTTCAGGTCGGCTTTGTAATAGTTGTACTTCGGCCAGGTGGCGGTTTTCTGCGGGCGCGTGCCGTTGTAGCGGATGACGTGCGGCAGCAGGATGGCGTTGGCGCGGCCGTGCGGAACGTGGTATTTGCCGCCGATTTTGTGCGCCATCGAGTGGTTGATGCCGAGGAATGCGTTGGAGAACGCCATGCCTGCGATGGTGGAGGCGTTGTGCATGTGTTCGCGCGCTTCGGGGTCGGACGCGCCGTGTTTGTAGGAGCGTTCAAGGTATTGGAACACGAGCTTGATGGCTTGCAAGGCGAGGCCGTCGGTAAAGTCGTTGGCGAGCACGGAAACGTATGCTTCTACGGCGTGGGTCAGTACGTCCAGACCGGTGTCGGCGGTTACGCCGGCGGGGACGGTCATGGTAAACGCGGGATCGACGATGGCGATGGTCGGGGTCAGCGAGTAGTCGGCGATGGGGTATTTTTTGTCGCCGTCGCTGATGACGGTAAACGGCGTGACTTCGGAGCCGGTGCCCGATGTGGTTGGGATGCCGATGAATTTGGCTTTGCGGCCCAACTCGGGGAAGCGGAAGGCGCGTTTGCGGATGTCCATGAATTTTTGGACGAGGTCTTCAAAATCGACTTGGGGCTGTTCGTAGAAGAGCCACATGGCTTTTGCCGCGTCCATCGGCGAGCCGCCGCCCAGCGCGATGATGGTGTCGGGCTGGAAGCTGCGCATCAAATCCGTGCCTTTATAGACGGTTTGGACGCTCGGATCGGCTTCGACGTCGGTAAACAGCTGGATGGTCACTTTGTTTTTGCGTTGATGCAGTTGGTGGGTGATTTTATCGACAAAGCCCAGATCAACCATCGAACGGTCGGTCACAATCATGACTTTTTCGCAGTCTTTCATGTCTTGCAGATATTGGATGGAGTCGCGTTCAAAATAGATTTTGGCGGGCACTTTGAACCATTGCATGTTGTTTCTCCGACGGCCTACTTTTTTGATGTTTAACAGATTGACTGCACTGACGTTGCCGCCGACGGCGTTTTTACCGTAAGAGCCGCAACCGAGGGTCAGAGAAGGCAGGAAGGCGTTGTATACGTCGCCAATGCCGCCGAAGGTGGAAGGCGAATTCCAAATCACGCGCAGCGCTTTGACGCGGGTACCGAAGGTTTTTGCCAATTCTTGATCAGCGGTATGGATGGCGGCGGAGTCTCCCAAGCCGTCGAAGGCGACCATCTGTTCGGCAAACTGCAAGCCTTGTTCGATGGAATCTGCTTTGAGCATTGCCAGTACGGGCGAGAGTTTTTCGCGGGTCAGCGGCTCGTTGGGGCCGACTTCGCGGCATTCGGCGATGATGATGTTGGTTTTTTCGGGGACTTTAAACCCTGCCTGTTCGGCAATCCATGCCGCCGGTTTGCCCACCACGGCAGCATTGAGTTTCGCGCCGCCGCAGTTGGCGCAGTTTGCTGTAACGCCGAAGATGAAGTCTTCGAGCATGGCTTTTTCTTTTTTGTTGGCAAAGTACACGCCGTAGGATTTGAACTCTTCGACCAGCTCTTTATAAATCTCTTTGTCGGCGATGACGGCTTGTTCGCTGGCGCAAATCATGCCGTTGTCGAACGCTTTGGACATCACGATGTCGTGTGCCGCCTGTTGGATGTTTGCCGTTTTTTCGACATAGGCAGGCACGTTGCCCGCCCCGACGCCGAGCGCGGGTTTGCCGCAGGAATAAGCAGCTTCCACCATCGCATTGCCGCCGGTCGCCAAAATCGTCGCCACGCCCGGATGTTTCATCAGCGCGGAAGTGCCTTCCATAGATGGTTTTTCAATCCACTGGATGCAGTTTTCCGGCGCACCGGCGGCAATCGCAGCATCGCGCACGATTTGGGCGGCGTGGGCGGAACACTGCTGGGCGGAAGGGTGGAACACTACTGGGCGGAAGGGTGGAACACTACTGGGCGGAAGGGTGGAACACTACTGGGCGGAAGGGTGGAACACTACTGGGCGGAAGGGTGGAACGAGAAAATAATCGGATTGCGGGTTTTCAGCGCAATCAGGGATTTGAAAATGGTGGTGGAAGTCGGATTGGTGGTCGGCACGATACCGCAGACGACCCCGACCGGATCGGCGATTTCGGTAATGCCGATTACATCGTCTTCGCTGATGACGCCCACGGTTTTCAAATCGCGCAGGCAGCGCACGACGTTTTCGCAGGCAAACAGGTTTTTGGTCGCTTTATCTTCAAATACACCGCGCCCCGTTTATTCAACCGCGTGCATGGCGAGTACACCATGTTTGTCCAGCGCAGCGATAGAGGCTTTGGCAACGATATAATCAATCTGCTCCTGATTCAGCTTGCGAAACTCGTCCAACGAGCGCAAACCCTTTTCAACCAAACTGTTGACCTCGGCTACGGCGGGGCTGACGACATTGTCGGCTGATGCGTTCATGGTGTATCTCCTTGATATAAGGTGGCAATAAAGTCGATAAATTTTCACCACGATTACTATAAGTAATTTAGTTACATTCTGCTTTGACCTACATCACAAACCATGATTGAACTTTTCAGACGGCCTCTTTATCATTTATTCATTTTAATTTATTGAAGTATAATGATTTCACCCTAAAGCAACCAAAGACGGTCATTCTTGGTCGCTTTCCCCGTATATTAAAATAAGAACAGAAAACCAATGTATTAAAA
>NZ_JBQCXF010000103.1:0-9099 GCF_051956635.1 Neisseria sp. P0022.S010
TCCGCCTTATTCAAACAAGACGTCTATACCTTCTGCCCCAACCTCCAAGCTCGCTCGCTCCGGCATATGACCCGCCGTCTGCTGCCATTGTAAAAAGCTTTGGGCTATCGCCGGCATCACCTGACGGTTCAGCAGGTGGTCGATGTTGCGCGCACCGCTGTCGCCGGTCGTACAGGAATCGGCCAGCAGCGCTGCAAAGTCCTCACTGTAGCTGAGGTGTGTTTGATGGGCTTCATACAGCCGGTTTGCTATTTTATCCAACTTCAATCTGACGATTTGGGCCAATGCTTCTTTTTCCAACGGACGGTAAGGAACGACCTGCATACGCGCCAACAATGCGGCCTGGAAGTGGTCTGTCAGTATCGGACGGATGGCTTCCGCCAGTTCTTCCAAGCTGTATTCGGGTGCTTCTTCGGCTTCGGCCGGGCCGTCTGAAACCTCGGTGTGCTCAGGGGAGGTTTCCGGTATTTGTGCAGAAAGTTCTACTTCGGTATCGGCGATCTGTTCTTGTCCGTTTGCTTCTTGGTTTTCTTCTGCAGCGGCTTCTTCTGCCTCTTCTGGCTCTTGCGGTTTTAACAACTGGGTCAGTTCGTTTGCGCCCAAGTTCGAAGTCATCAGGATAACGGTGTTTTTGAAGTCGATTTCCCGGCCTTCGCCGTCACGCATCATGCCTTTGTCGAAGACTTGGTAGAAGAGGTTAAGGATGTCTTTATGGGCTTTTTCGACTTCGTCCAGCAATACGACGCTGTATGGTTTTTGACGTACGGCTTCGGTCAATACGCCGCCTTCGCCGTAGCCGACATAACCCGGAGGCGAGCCTTTAAGTTGGGAAACGGTGTGTGCTTCGCGGTATTCGGACAGGTTGATGGTAATCAGTGATTTTTCGCCGCCGAAGAGTGCGTCTGCCAATGCCAGGGCGGTTTCTGTTTTGCCGACACCGGATGGGCCGCTCAACAGGAATACGCCCAACGGGGAGTCGTTGGTTTTCAGGCCGGCTTTAGCGGCCCTTAAACTTTGTGCAATCGCATGGATGGCTTCGTTTTGTCCGACTACGCGTTGCTCAAGCAGGCTTTCGAGCTGCAGCAGGTTGGCCAGTTCGTCTTTGAGTACACTGCCTGCGGGCACGCCTGTCCAATCGGCGATAATGTCGGCAATCACGGTTTCATCGACGCTGGTAAAAATCAGCGGTTTGCCTGCGACGACGGCATCCAGCTGTTGCTGTTTCCCGGTCAGGCTTTGTTGTGCGGCTTTCCGCTCTTCGGAAGTCAATTCTGTATTTTTGGCGGCTTCCATCAAGGATTGGATTTCGTCCGCCAATTGTTTTTCTTCCTGATAGCGGCGGTTCATTTCTTCGCGCTGTTCGTTCAGCTGGGCAATTTCCTGCTCGACTTGTCGGATGTTTTCTTCTTGCGACGCGTTCAGACGGCCCAATTGTTTGTCGGCATCCAATGCTTCCAATTCCCGTTGCAGCGAGGAGGCCTGTGCCTCCATCAAGCCGAAGATATGGGGAACGGTATCCAAGCTCATGCGGACGCGGGCGGAGGCTGTATCCAACAAGTCTACGGCTTTGTCGGGCAGTTGGCGGCCGGTAATGTATTTTCTGGAGAGTTGTACGGCTGCAATGACAGCGGAATCTTGAATATGGACTTTATGGTAAGCGGCATAACGCTGTTTCAAGCCGCGCAGCATGGTAAAGGCTGATTCGTCATCGGGCTCTTCTACTTTGACCATCTGGAAACGGCGCTCCAATGCGGCATCTTTTTCAAAATATTGTTTGTATTCGCTCCAGGTTGTGGCGGCAATGGTGCGCAATTCGCCGCGTGCCAAGGCTGGTTTTAAGAGGTTGGCGGCATCTGCGCCACCGGCACTGTTGCCGGCGCCGATTAAGGTATGCGCTTCGTCAATGAACAATAAGATGGGTTCTTCGGAATTTTGAACGGCTTCAATCACGTTACGCAGGCGTTGTTCGAATTCGCCTTTGACGCCCGCACCTGCCTGCAGCAGGCCCAAGTCCAAGACCAATACCTGTGTGTTTTCTAATATTTTAGGCACTTCGCCTGAGGCGATTTTCAAGGCCAGGCCTTCTACCAGTGCGGTTTTGCCGACACCTGGTTCGCCGACCAAAATCGGATTGTTTTTACGGCGGCGCGATAAAATATCCATCATTTGGCGGATTTCTGTTTCGCGGCCAAATACGGGGTCGATACCGCCTTGGGCTGCTTTTTCAGTCAGGTTGACGGTAAAGCGAGCCAATGCATCGTTTTGTCCGGTTGCTTTAACCGGTTGTGATTTGGATTCTGCCTGAGTGCCGTCCTGGCCTTCTTCGGCAGAAGTTTGGGCAAACGTATTGTTGGTGCCTTCGATGGAGACTTCATCCAACCATGTTTTCAGACGGCCTATTTGGGTTTCCGTCAGACTCAACAGCGGCCATGCATCCTGCGTCATCAGACGGTAAGGGGATTTCAACAATGCTTGATACAGATAAGCGGAACGGATTTCCGAGGCGCCTTCATCACTTGCCAGCAGCCATGCGTCTGACAATAGGCTGACCAGTGATTTGGACAGTGAAGGATTACCGCGGACATTGCGCGGCAGTTTGTCCATCGTGTCCAGCAAAGGGTTCCAGATGTTTTCCGAATCAATTTCGTAACGTCTCAATAAGGCGCCGACATCGCCATCCCCTAATTCCAATAGCTTGATAAACAAATGGTCAACCGTAATTTCGGCATGACCCCGTGTTTGACATAAACCGGCGGCGGCTTCCATTGCCTGTTGGCAATGCGTATTCAGACGACGTAATAATAAGGCTTGATCATGTGCAGACATTTGATATCCCTGATGTAAAAATGTGTTATAAAAAAGTGCTACCTTTATCAGGCAGCACTTTATGTGGATGATTAAGCGCGGCTTTCGTTCCAGCTGTCGGAATGAATGATGTTACCGTCTTTATAAGTCCAAGTGATTTTTTCGTAGCGCAATTCAACGCGTTCCAAGTGGTTGTAACGCTCGCGTGCAGGGTCTTTGATATTGTGCATTACAGGACCTACTGCGACAACTTTAACGTTGTCCAGTTTGGTATTGAAGTACTCTTTCTCTTGACCAGATGCATCAATTTGATACCACTTGATTTCTACTTCTTTTAAAGTTTGACCGGTGGTTACCGCTTTGTACAAGTATGGAGAAGACGCATCGTATTCTTTGTACAATACGATAGGTTCATGAACGCGGGTACCTGTCAGTTTGCCAGTATTGGCATCTGTAGGAATGCGGACGTTGTGTTGGAACTCAACGATCTCAACACTGTCTTCACGGCCGTGAACGTCAACGGAACCTTTAATAGCGGAACCGCCATCGTCTTTCAGCCACATATAAGCAGGAATTGCCATATTTTTACTCCTTAGTTTTATTAAAAACGCTTTAAGTTTTAAGGCTTAAAGCAACTTGTGCTGCATTGAATTACTGTGTTGCCGAGGGAATAAGGATAATCTCAACCCTACGGTTCTTGGCCTTACCGTCTTCTGTTTGATTGTCTGCAATCGGTTTGGTATCGCCCAAACCTTTGACTTCAAACCTGCCTTCCGGAACATTGGAAGAAATCACCAACCAATCTTTGACGGATTGAGCTCGTTTTTCTGACAACTGCTGATTGGAAACGGGATTTCCGACATTATCGGTATGGCCTTCAATTAAAATGCGGGTATCAGGATGTGCTTCGATTGCCTTCAATACGCCAATTAATGCTTTATTGGCATTATTTTTTAATTCAAACTGTCCGGTTTCAAAAAGTGCCAAACTGTCCAAGGTAAGAACTACCGGATCCGGCTTCTTAACAGGCTTGGGTTCGGGTGCTTTAGGAATTTCGGCAGGGATTAAGGCTTTTAATTTGGGGATATAGGCCTGCGCACGATACAGTCCCAAACCCAAATATGCAGGAACGCCGTGATCACGGTATCCTTCAAGCAATTTCAAGTCTTGCTTCAACAACCCTAATTTTCTATCCTGTTCGGCTTTATCCGTTTCCATACGGAAGTCCGCTATATGCGTGCCAATTTGTTCCAACAAACGGCTGTTATTAACGGTTGAAAACGACGTAGCTAGAAAAAACCCGGCAACACCAATGAATAATACCTTAAAAATCATATCTGAAATATGATTTCTATGATAAACGGCATATTTATCCAGATATTCGGATAGGATGTATCTTACTGTATCATGTTGAACACTTTTTACCGTCGGAATAAGACCATCTGTATTTTTTACAAGATAAGCGGCCCATTCAGATGTATTTTGAAAATTTCCGCCATCGGCAAGGCTTAAACTGCATATGTCCACATACTCCCATCCGCTATCTGTATTTTTTAAGAATTTTTCTTCTAAAAAATTCAGTGCCTCCATCAGATAAATATATTGATGGCTATACTGGGCATTGCTGTCATGCAGGAATTTAAGGGACAGGGCGTTTTTCAGATTCTTTAAGAATTCGTTTATCTGCAGACGGTTGTGTTCTTTCTTATTGATGATAGAAAAAACGGAATGGCTGTTTTTTCTATCAAACAAAAAAGATACCGGCGTTTGAATCAACCAGTGCACCGGGATAGTCAAACCCGTGCTCTTCTGCAGAAAAAGTATGTTACGCAACCATGTGCGCAAAGTGGTCGCAATATCGGTATTTTCCGCAGGGGAAAGCCACAGCTCCAGACTCACAGAAACATACTTATGGGCTGTATTTTCAAGCAAATTGGAAACGACCGGATGCAGATTTTCCGAACCCGATATGTTGATATAGACGGTTTCATTTACCCTCTCCACCAACTTTCTCGGCGCAGAAGAGTCATGCAGACGAATGGTATAGCAACCCAAATCTCCGTTGGAATCCAATTCCCCTGAGATTTTCTTCCAAAAATCCGTATTGATTTGTTCGTGTTTTTTCTTTAGATAAAAACGCCAATAATAAAAGGCCGCCCCAATGGATAATGCCCAAGCACAGCCTTTGATTATCCAACCTGTCTGCCAATATACTGCGAACACATACAGTAAAACGAGCTCAAAAACAGCCAAGACCGCCAGAACCGAAATTTTCCAATAAGTCATTATATAAACACTTGAAATTACAATGCTTGTACTTGCTCAACCAAACCATCCAGATAATATCCAAATGCAAAGTATGCAACCGTTGCCACAACAATGCTTCCTACAAGCAACCAGGCCGGACGGAGGCTGAATGCTTTTTTCAGCGGCATTCCCTTTTGATCTATATAAAACAACTTGCCATCTTCCGATACAGCATTACTTGGGAAGGCCGGAGTGATTTTTTTCAACTGTTCCTGTGCAGTATGCAATGCATCTTCATCCAGAACATATCGGCCCCTGAACCCCAAGTTGATCACGCTCTGATAGGTTTCCGCCACCAAGGGGCTGGCATCCTTGTGGTTTTTACACAAAGATTCGATTCTGTCACACAGGATATTCCCTGCATTATATGATTGGAAAAAACAAACCTGCATAGGGTTTCTTTCCCACACTTCCCTGTCGTTACCTTTCAGCGTGCGCAGTGCAACTTCATCCAAAAGGGCACATTGTGCATATGAAACTTCTTCAATATCCGCCTCTTTCCATCCAAGCTCGGCTAATTTTGCCTTTAAATCTTGAATCAGATTCTTGCAATGAACATACCATGATTCGGAATGGTCAGGTGTAAAGCCGGCGGATAATGCAGATACCGCCAAAGCAGTATCTCTCAAAACGGTTCTAATTAAGGGTTGATTATTCATATATTAAATACTCACTACTGCAAATAGGCTTAAATGTAAATCAGAAATAGAGGCCGGAACATAAATGCTGCATACTTGGGACTGCATCATCCTATCAAACGCGACATGCCGTTTATCCAACCTAAAATACACATTGTCCATTCTAAAAGGCAGGCCCGGCGGAGTCTGATGGAGATGATGCAAAGGTACGCCGACCACTGCCGTATTAATTACACGCTCCACATCATCGGGCGCACCGATTTTGCTGACCAAAGGCAGCTGTTTTTGCAATTCCGAGAAGTCGACGGAGTCGGAATGGGCGGAAAGATAAAACTCTGCATCAGCATTGATTCGGTCATCAAATATTTGGGCGCGCCAATGCGTCGATTTCAGATGCTCCAGCGACAATTCGATAACAGGGGAAGGAATAACCTCATCCAGTAAATCTCGGATCTTTTGTTCCAAACGGTTGAATGTTCCAAACAAATCAAAGTGATCATATGAGTCTATTTCTTTAACGGACTCGTTGGCTCTAAAGGTATACAGCATACCCAGCAGGCGTACCAAAAGTTTATAAAACTCTTCCGGATGTTTCTGAGGGTAGTCATTCAGGTGCTTCAATTCCGGATAAATGGTATTTAAGCCATGCAGAAACCAAAACAGCATCGAATCGGAAACTGAAAAATCAACGACACTTTCGCTCCGAGAGCGGCGGCGGGCAGACAAATTCTCTATACGGGATAATACCATCAAAGTGATACGGTTAAGACAAGAGAATAAAGTTTCCGATCCTGTTATGGATAACAATGGCGGGATATAGTTTTTAGCCCAAACGAAAGCGCCCGTCTCATCTTTCTCTATTGCACCGATAGGACAGGTAATATAGTCGTCATTTTGTTCAAAATCGAAACGAATGGTGAGATTCAATCCCTCCACCGCAAACTCTGTTTCTTCGGCAGAGAAAATATCCTCCACCTTCTCAAAGCTCTTAACAAAGCGCTTGGGCGTATCTTTGGTTTCATCCTCATCTACCAAGTTTGAAACATGTGCCTGATAGACTGGCAGTGCCAACAATACAACATTTCGTTGCTGTAAAGGCAGACCTTCAATATTGCGCACATTGACGTGGCGTCCGCCGGCCTGCAAATCAATTAAGGTGCCATCCGGCAAGCATGCCTGAAGTGTATCTAATTTGATTTTTCCAACTTCTAATGCCTGCCGGTCAAATTCACATTGAAAACAGCCCCACCTAAAATCCCCCATCACTCTCATTAACAGGGCATGCATATGATTGTTGAATTTGTCTTGTTGTTGAAAATGTTGAGGAGATAAGAGTACCCCCTCTTCCCATAATGGCTTGTGAAATTTCACTGAAAAACCTTTTTCCGGTAAATTTGAATACGATAGACAAGCTATCTGTCTAACATTTATACTAACCAATCAGGATATTTCCTGACCCCATACCTTGCATTTTATTTGAAAAAATGACATAAGTGTCATTTAATCTATCAAAAAAGGATAAATTTCATCGTGAGCAAAAGTTTTCAAAACGAAGTTCCGCCTTCCCGCATCAATATTAAATTGGATTTGCATACCGGCGGTGCACAAAAAAAGGTTGAGTTGCCGCTTAAGCTTTTAGTAACCGGCGATTACAGTAACGGTCAAGATAAACGCGACCTTGCCGAAAAAGAAAAAGTCAATATTAACAAAAACAACTTTGATTCAGTATTATCCGATTTCAATCCTAAAGCCAATCTGACCGTCAAAAACACACTTTCTCCTGCCGGCGGTGAGATGAATGTGAATTTGGATTTCAAATCTATGCGTGACTTCCATCCGGAGCAAATTGCCCAAAATGTACCGGAATTGCGTGCCTTGCTGGCTATGCGCAACCTGCTTCGCGATTTGAAATCCAACTTATTGGACGACTCTGCTTTCCGTCGCGAATTGGAAACCATTCTGCGTGACGAGAACCTGTCTGCCGAACTACGCGACCGTCTTGAAAAAATCGCACCTATCAATAATAAGTAACATTAAAGGCCGTCTGAAATACCCGTAAGGATTCAAATATGCAAAAAAGCCAAAAGGCCCAAGCCCAAACTACAGTGATCGAACAAGAAAGCACAAACAGTGTTTATGAAGATCTGTGTAAAAAAATCAATCTGAACGCCGTTGACTCCGTCATTGATATCGAGCAATTCCAAAGTGCCGAGAAAATGTCGGAAGCCTCTGCCGACGAACGTATCGCGGCAGCTGTCAGTGTCTTCATGAAAATGATCCAAGACTCCTCTCAAAAGGTGGAGCGCCTGGACAAAAGCCTGCTCGATTACCACATCGCACGTATCGATGAACAACTCAGCCGTCAACTGGATGAAATCCTCCATAACGAAGAATTTCAAAAAATTGAATCTGCATGGCGCGGTTTGAAATTCTTGGTTGACCGAACCGACTTCCGTCACAACGTTAAAATCGAAATCCTCGACGTTTCCAAAGAAGATTTGATTCAAGACTTTGAAGATGCGCCTGAAATCGTGCAAAGCGGACTGTACCGCCACACTTACAGCAACGAATACGACACCCCGGGCGGCGAACCTATCGGTGCCGTAATTTCAAACTACGAATTTGACCGCAGCCCTCAAGATATGGCTTTGTTGCGCAATATCTCACGTGTTTCCGCTTCTGCACACATGCCCTTTATCGGTTCAGTCGGCGCATCCTTCTTCGGTAAAGAAAGCATGGAAGAAGTGGCCGCCATCCAAGATTTGGCCAACTACATGGATCGTGCCGAATACATCAAATGGAAAAGCTTCCGTGAAACAGACGATGCACGCTATATCGGCTTGACCCTTCCCCGCTTCCTCGCCCGTCTGCCGTACGGCAGCGACACCGTGCCTGTCCGCGGCTTCAATTACGAAGAACAGGTAAAAGGTACGGAACATAACCGCTATTTGTGGGCAAATGCATCATTCGCCTTTGCCGCCAATATGGTGCGTAGCTTCATCAATAACGGTTGGTGTGTTCAGATTCGCGGCCCGCAGGCCGGTGGCTTGATTGAAGACTTACCTATTCACATGTATGACCTGGGTACCGGCAATCAAATGAAAATCCCGACAGAAGTCCTGATTCCGGAAACCCGTGAATTTGAATTTGCCAATCTGGGCTTTATTCCATTGTCTTTCTATAAAAACCGCGATTACGCCTGTTTCTTCTCCGCCAACTCAACACAGAAACCTGCGTTGTATGAAACCAAAGAAGCAACCGCAAACAGCCGTATCAACGCCCGTTTGCCTTACGTCTTCCTGCTTTCCCGTTTGGCGCACTACCTCAAACTGATCCAGCGTGAAAACAT
>NZ_JBQCXF010000104.1:0-8988 GCF_051956635.1 Neisseria sp. P0022.S010
GTAATTACCTTTGAAATATAACAGTTGAAATCTTTGTTTTAGGATCTATTATTACTATTTTTGTTATATTAGGATTGTTCTTCAAAGCGGGTAATTCTCTATTTTCCCATATATTTCCTGGTCGCAGATCTTTGCCAATAACGCCTGTTACAGTACCAGAAGCGCATGTTGCATACTCTGATGAAATATCTTCCCATGCTTTAATGCTTGCTTGGTTATTTTGATCCCACGTAGGCATGATAATTTTTCTAGCTTCAATTAACATTTCTAATGTTGTTCCTCCATTAGATTTGGCAATATCGGCAGCAATATGTTGTCCACCAATACCATCTGTTCTACCTGACCAAAAAAATGCTGTGTTTGGTTCTGTTTTAACTTTGCTATTTTCACAGCATTTATTCAAACCTAGAGGATCAACCCACACCTGAGCATTAGGCGCAAAAGCATAAAAATTCTCCCCGCCCACTAATCCTATGGGATCTTGATTGTTAAACCGTCCGATTCTACTGTCGTAGTACCTGAAGAAGTTGTAATGCAGCCCTGTCTCACGGTCAGCGTACTGGTTTTGCAGGCGGAAGGGTTGGTATGCGCTATCCGTTACCTTGGTTTCCTCTTTCAGACGACCCCAGCCGGTGTAGTTGCCGAACCACAAGAGGTTGCCGTCTTTATCGGTCATCTCGCGCGGGATGCCGATTTGGTCGCAGTGGAAGTAGTGGGTTTGTTGTCGGCTTTCGCCGTCTTCAGTTGTCCAATCGCGGACTTGTGCTAAAGGCTCGTAGGAATCTTGATCGGCGTAGATATAGGTATATCTGCCGTCCGGGTGGATTTCTTGCAAGAGGTGGCTGCCGTCCCAAACGAAGCGGGTCTGGTTTTCGAGGTCATCTGAAACTTCCTGACTGGTTTTCAGACGGCCTTTGCCTATCCTTCTGCTCAAGGCGTCGTAGCTGTATGCCCAAGTTTCTTTTGTGCCGTCTTTTTTGAAGATTTCGGCTTTCACCAGTTGGTCGTGCAGATCGTAGAAATAGTTCTGCACTTCGCCGTCGGCCAGTTCGCGGTGGATCAGGTTGCCGAAGTGGTCGTAGTAATAGGTCGTGCCGTTGTAGGTTTTCAGGCGGTTGTCGGAGATGGCGGCGCGGCCGTCTGAAAGCGGCACGGTCGTTTTGCCCTCTTCCCGACCCTCTCCCACGGGAGAGGGGGGCAGGGTACGGTTTGACCTTTTCCGCCGGGATGTCGAGGATATTGTGCGCGGGGTCGAAGGCGAACACTTCGTTGCCGGCTTGGGTAATCCTACCCAGTTTGTCGTATTCGAACCGGGTTATTCCCGTCCGCTGGTCGGTGCTGTGGGTCAGGTTGCCGGTGCGGTCGTAGCCGTAGCTGCGTTTGACGGCGGTTTGGCCATAGCCCGCTGCGACTTTGTTTTTGCCTTTGCCGGTTTCCGTCAGGTCGTTGAGGGTGGCGATTTGCCTTTTCAGACGACCTAAGGGGTCGAGTTCGTAGCGACTGGCGAGCTTACCCTGTGTGCGGAAGATTTCGCGGTGCAGCTGATCGCGTTCGATGTCGGTGATGACTTCGTCGTCGAGGCTGATTTGGTGCAGGTGGCCGCTGCCGTAATACAGGTAGTTGATCTGTCTGCCGTCGGGCAGGACGGTGGCGGTACGGTTGCCGTTGAAGTCGTAGTGGTAGCGGATGCTTTCGGTAACGGGCAGGTACAGCATGTCGTACTGCGCATCGCGCCAGTCGGTTTCGGGCAAACCGTTTCGGGCGTTCTCTTCCTTAGTCGGCACTTTCCATTGGTGCTGGCCGATGATTTGACCGTTGCCGTTGTAGTCGAAGCAGGTAATGCTGTGGCTGTTGGCGGCGCGGACGAGGTTGCCGTTCGGGTCGTATTGGTAAGCGGTTTCCTGAATCTTGTCGTTATCGCGGGCAAGGGTGTGGATCAGCCGTCCCAATACATCGCGTTTGAACTCGGTAATCCGCAGCGGGGTTTGGCTGTCGAGGCCGTCTGAAAGCGGGGCGACGTCTTTTGGGGCAATGGGTTGTCCGCCCAGTTGCGTCATCAGTTTGGCGGCAAGGGTGGCATCATCGCCGTATTCGCGCTGCTCGACCAGCTCGTTACCGGCGTTGTAGCGGTAGCCGGTCAGTTTATGGTCGAAGCCGCTTTCGGCAATCAATCGGTCGAGGACGTCGTAGGCAAAGCGGTAGCGCGCACCGTTTTCATTGGTGAGGCCGACCAGGCGGCGGGCTTTGTCGTAATGATAGCCGAAAGTATGGCCCAAGGCATTGGTGCGTCGGGTCGGCAAACCGTCTTGGCCGTATTCGTAGGTGGTGGTATGGCCTTCTCCGTCGGTATGGGTTTTTAAATGACCGGCAGCATCATAGCCGAAGGTCTCTTTGCTGCCGTCGGGATAGAGGGCGAGGGTAAGGTTTTGATTGGCGTCGTAGTGGTATTCGGTATGCTGTCCCAGCGCATCAGTAATGCGCGCCAACTGTCCTTCGGGAGTGTAAGAGAGTTTGGTTTCGTAACCCGAGCAGTCGGTAATCCGGTCGGGCTGATGGTTTTCGTTATAGTGGTAGGCGGTGCTGCTGCCGTTCGGATCGGTCACCGACAGCAACAGACCGTTGCCGGCATATTCGAAACGGGTGGTATGCTTCAGCGGGTCGGTATGGGTCAGCAGGTTGCCCGCTCCGTCGTAGGTATAGCCGTGATAACGGCTTTCGGCATCGCTTTTACGGATCAGACGGTAGTTGTCGTCATAGTCGAAATGCAGGATGACGCCGTCCGGACGGGTAATGCTTTCCACCTGGCCTTCGTTGCTGTACCGATAACGGGTAACGCGTCCCATCGCATCGGTATGGCTGAGCAGACGGCCCAAGTCGTCGCGCTCCATCAATACGGTGCTGCCGTCGGCAAACACCCGTTTGGTCAACTCGTTGTTGTAGTCGTAATGATATTGCTCGGTACGACCCAGTACGTCGGTTACCTCGGTATAACCTTCGTGATAGGTAAAACGCCATTCCTCGCCCAAGGAAGTCCGGTTGCGGATGACTTTGCCGGTCGGGGTGTAATGGTCGTATTCGTATTCCGATACCAATCCGGCCGCATCGGTATGCGACACCATCAGATTGTTCTTATAGCCGAAGCTGCGTTTGACCTTGCCGTCGCGGCCGATGACGCGGACTAAGTCGCCGCTGCCGTTGTATTCGTAGCGGACCAGCGGGCTGCCGACCCGGACCGCTTCGCCAAAGGCAGGCAAACCCTCCAACGGCGATACCGACAGCAGCCGCATTTTAGGCGACTGCTCGTCCGCCACATTGCCAAAGTTCAGCGAGAATACCCGGCCGTTGCCGTCAATAATGTATTGCGGCAGACCGGTCAGCGGATGATAAATGAAACGCTGATGGTTATCGTTGGCGTCTTCTACCGCGACCAAAGGGAAGAGGGTGGAGTCTTCGTCCGAACCGTCTTCCGCGACCACCAAAGGCGCAAAGCGCAGCGCTATCGAACCGTCCAGCGAAGCAATGACGTAATGACCGTCCGGATTCTTGCTGAACCAGATCTGTTCGCTTTCGAACAATACCGGTTCTTCGTCATCTTCATCGACTTCCGGCAGCGGGAACAAACGGCCCTGATCGTCGATATAGGCCAATCCCGCCGCATCGCGGATGATACGTTGGCAGCCCGGCACGCTCCAGCCCTCGCCGAGCCAGCCGATACCGTCCTGGTCGGAATAATAGCTGCGGCTCCAAACCAGCGGCAGGATGCCTTCAAAAGCAAAGTCGGTTTCACCGGTTAGAAACTTCAAACCGTGTATCGGATTCACCGGCCGACCGGCACCCACTGCACCCTTACAGGACAGACAGGTTTTAGGGGGGAGTCTTTTGCTGAACTTGCCGTTCATATGGAACATATCGCCGGTGCGCACGATATAGCGTTTACGGATTTTAACCGAGGAAGAATGGCGCATAGGCCATGCCGGTTTGGTGGCGGTGCGGCTCTTTACCCCTTTACGGCCCGGAAGGGCGATTTCGTCGCCATAAGTTTTGTCCGTCTTACTGGCTTTAAAGACAAAAGCAGGCTTGCGGTTGAGGCGTACGTCTTTGGCGACGGTTTTGGCACCGCCGAGGTCGGCAAAGAGTGGGAAGGGAATGGGCGGAACGGAAGGGGGAGCGGGTGGAGGCGGCCAACAGAAATCGGGGACGGTAAAGACAACGCGGAACTTGCTGCTTTTACGGGCGATTTTATTGACGGCCATGGGGTGCTCCTGTTGTGAAGATAGAGGCCGTCTGAAAAGTTGGCTGCAATTGGTTGGGAATCAGACGGCCTTTTGGTTGTTTACGCGAATGTCGCAAGAGAAGGCGGTATCGGGATAAATTTGTCTTGTGAAGTGCGGCATGCAGCTGCGGCTGCAATTTGTTCTGCCCGTTCATGTCGAGCAATAAACCTGAGTTGACATGCAGAAATTTCCAGCTCTTCTGCAAAAGAAGTCCGGTATGCACAGTCAATGCGGCGTTGTTCTATATCAACGAGTACGGTATCTAATACCATGTCTTTACACAAAGACATATTAGATGCGGTATGGGCATGTACAAATACAGTCTCTACCGGCAGTTCGACAGTAAAGTACTGATTAGGTGCTTGAAAGGAATGTACCATGCCGGTAAATCCCAGTGTATAGATATGGTTAGGCTTTAGATGCGGCAACTGAAGGGAAGGATGAGCACCGTTCCAATAAGCCATAGAAAAATCTTCCGGCAATAAAGGTGCACGGTTAGCTATCCATTCAGCATCGGCAGTACCTGAATGTCGTGCCCGTTGTGCAAAATAACGAGGCATAAAGCCGAATCCTTCGGGAGCAACATTTTCAGCAGGATCTCGTATCGGATGGTTTGGGTCATAAATCTGGTGAGCCTTTAATATCCGTTTGAATCCATTTTGTTTGAGTTGGGATTTGGGATAATAACCAATACCGACAGGATTTTGCTGATGCCCTTCATGATCGTCTTCAACTGCACCACCGCCAAAGGCAAATTCATAGCGGATAGGTAAGGAGAGAATGGGATCTGGTTCGCTTAGAGACCATCCTGCTATCTCTCTTACCCAGTAGCGCTCGCCAGTAAGAGCCAGACTCTTTTGATAATCGCCAATACTCACCGCTACGGCAAGTTGCCGAGCGGGAGTATCATTAGGTGCATAGGCGATTGCATTGATCACTAAATCAGTTTTAGGTTTATAAAGGCAAAAGTCGCTTTCAAACTGAGTTGAAGTTTGAGATGGTTCACCGTAAAAAGTATCTGCAAATGTAAGAGGCGTCTGCGTTTGGGCAAACTCAAGTACAGTTTTTCCTGTTACGGGATCGATTTCAAACTCATAACTGACTTTAGCAACTACAACATCATATGTTCGATCTAACTGGTCGATGTTTTTAAATTGCTGCGTATGAAAGCAGGTAAAGTTCTCCAATTCGAACATTGATATACCTTTTCTTTTAGTTGATATCGACTTTTTTGCCGTCCATATCTACTACACTAGTGCCAACGATCTTAACTTTTTTACTAACGATAGTAATTTTACTTTTCTCAATTACAATCATAGAGCTACCAACTTGAAGGGTAATTTTGTTTCGTGCAGATAAAGTGATGTTAACGCCAGCATTAAGGCCGATGTTACCTAGAGCATTAAGCCCCATAACTCCACCAACACTGTGCATTTCTGCTCCACCAACATTGGTCATCCAACCTCCTCCGACATTTAACATATAGCCTGCACCAATGTTGGTCATTTGTCCGATACCAACGTTACTCATACCATTTAGGCTGACGGTTTCCTGCTTATTACCACCAATGCTGCTTACCTCGTTGGATACAATGGTTTTGTTACGATTGGCACCAACGGTCAACGCTTGATTTTTGCCGATAGAAACGTTTTGATCCAAGCCTACGGTTAAAGCCTGATTTTTTCCGATGCCGATGTTTTCATCGAGGCCAACAGAGTGGGTTCGATTTTTAGCGACAGAAACACTCTGATCCTTACCCACAGAAGTACTTTGGTTTTGGCCGACACTAATGCTTTGGTTTTGGGTAATACTGGAAGTTTCGTTTTGGCCGACTGATTTAGTACGGTTTTGGGTAATTGAGGCAGTTTCGTTTTTTTGAACGGTTTTAGCTCGATCACCTACTACTGTTACAGTTTCGTTATTACCAATTGTAGTGGTTCGGTCGTTGTTGACGTTGCGGGTTTCATTGTTCTTAACAAGTGAGGTCAAGTCTTTCTGTGCCTGGAAGTTGACCATTTCAGACCCAGCAGTATCATTGAACATCAGTTCGTTAAAGTTGGCTAATGGAGAGTTAAAACTTTTACTCTTGATACCAGATTGCTTGGCTGCAGCAGGAAATCCCCATGGTGGCGACATTGCACTGTTATACAGACGGCCTAATACAATAGGTCGATCAGCATCGCCATTAATAAAATCAACCAGTACTTCTTCACCAATGCGTGGTGTATTAATAGAGCCATAGCCAGCACCAGCAGAGCCCTGAGTTACTCGTACCCAGTTGGAACTGTTTTCATCCATTTTTCCATAGCGATCCCAGTGGAACTGGACTTTAATATCGCCATATTCATTGGTGTAGACCTCTTCACCTGCAGGTCCTGTTACCGTAGCTGCTTGTGTTCCTAAAACTTTTGGCTTGGGAGTTTTAAGAGGAGGGCGGTATGGATAAGATTTAGGTAATACGCGGAATGAGATTCTAAATTTGCCAATACGGTCTCCAGACGTATAGCCTGCCTCTTCGAAATCATAATCAGCTTTTAGAATAGTATATTCGGTATTGGAAGATGCATGAGGGTGTTTGCTCAGGATAAACGTATAACCTGGAGCAAGTGTTAGTGCAGTACCTGAGCCAGTAATAATCTTGGTTTGGCTTTTCAAATCTTCACTACGAACCTGACTGTAATTTTGTGCTTCTGCCACATCACTAAAACCTGTGTAGAAGTCATAGTGTTCCATAGATACCGAATTAAAGTCATGAACTGAATCTGAAGACATCATCGGAACTTTGGCATTTTTATAATTGTATTCTTGAGTAACAAATTGACTAGATTTTAAAGCATCTCGTTCTTCCCAAATATCAATATAGGCGATATTTGGCGCCCCCGGTGCAGTATTTCGAGAATGGTAGGGGATATTAGGAGATGAAATAGCTTCTAAAACACCGACATCATCAGTAATAACCAGCTCATGTGAACCGTTACTGTGGGCAAAATAATAGTAGATACCTTCTTGTTCAAATAGGCGGTTTAAGAAATCAAAGCTATTTTCTTGATACTGAACACAAAAGCCTCTTGTTCGATACCCTTTTTGACATTTTATCTGGTATGGGAATCCGAATGGTGCTAAGACTTCATTAGCGATATCTAATACGGACTTATCAACGAAAACTCTGCTGTCCGTACTTTGAGTGAGGTACCACATGAATGGACGAGTGGTACAGGTATAGGCATGATAACCTTCTTCATCCTCATCTTCTCCAATGTAGCCAAAATCGGTAACTAGACCATTTAGATAACGAGGATTACTTGCTTCGGTATCAATTTCCAATGTTACAGACTGACCAATAATATCTTTGCCTTGCAAGTTTGGGTTTTGAGAGACCAATGTAATATTGAACTCAAACAGATTTGAAACGGATTCTGTTCCAAGCATTTTTTTGAATAATAGTTGTGATCCCAAAGGCGTATGAGCAACGATAGTTCTATTCATTTAGGGAAACTCCTTGTCAATCTTAAACCAATATTCCGGGTACAAGTATTTTTATCCTATATTTTAAATAGGGATAAAATATGTGAAAGTAATATTCTAGACAATATTATTTACATCGTTATTGAGACTTTTAAATACACTGAAAATTCCTTAATTTACTTAAATTAAAGGGATTAAAGGCAGTAGAAGTAGTAAATTCAAGTACAAGATTTTTTCCTTTAATATTGTATTCGACAACGGTGGTATTTCCTGTTTGGCGAATAATTTTACCTTTTTCAATAAGGCGGAAGATTGACCAAGGCCCAGTTGAACTAATACCTGCGCTATTAATTTGGGGAGAGGAGATATCTATTTTAGCTAAAGCATTTTCACTCTTTGATGGCCAAGTAAAGGTTACAGGATTTACAGGACCATGGCTGTATACATAGCTTTTCCCTGCATATGAGATATTTACACTTTCTAAACTAGTATCAAGAATCAAAACTTTAACTGAGAAGTCAAATGTAGGAGTTTCTGAGCCTTTATCAAAATATCCTTGTCGGATGTCTTCTATATCATTTAGTTTTGCAAAACGATCTTTAAAAGCATCATTTTTAGCAGTTAAAGTTTCCAGTTTTTCTGAGCGTGCCAATACGGCAGCTTCACCAGTCAAGTTTGTAAATTTACTGTAGATACCATTGGGACCAAATATACTGGCGAAACTCTCTAATGCAACATTGTCCTCCGACCCTTTATCGAAAGGGTATCCTTGTTGATGTATTTCTTGGCAACTATTAGTTAATGTAGCTATTTGTTTTTCTAAAGTAGACAAAAGCTTTTCATCAACAATTTTGTTAGTGTTTTTCAGAATAATTTCAGAAAAGTTATCTAACATTTGGCGAAAGGGAGGTGGCAGTCTATTTACTTCAGCCTTGTATTTTACGAAAGGATCATCAGGTGGTAAGTCCACTCCTTTTTCTACAGCAACATTAACAGCAACTAAATAAACATATAAATCATTTATAGCTTCTGTGACATTGTTAATAGCAGGAGGTTGATCATTTGTGATTTCAGTTAATGTATGGAAATCTGCAAAAGCATCATCGACTGGAGTTGCTTGTTTTAAAGCAACTAATTCATTTTTCACATTATTCCCCTCTTCACTCTCTAAGAGTTTTGAGAGTCCTGCTCTATTTAACCAATCGGTAATTTTGCTTCCAGCTTTTTCTGTTATTCGTTTGTCAATAGC
>NZ_JBQCXF010000105.1:0-8857 GCF_051956635.1 Neisseria sp. P0022.S010
GCCAAGGCTATACCCAATAGGATCCGTTTCAAATTTGTCCTTATTGACGGATGCGTTTAGGAGCTTCTTTAATGATCTCGCGGATGATCACTTGAGGCTCTTGTTTAGGTGTAGGTGCTGGAGGAGGACATACAGCATCTTTAGGGAATACTGGATTCCAGAAGAAGCTGCGTGCAAATTTGTCTTTGTCGAAGATGACTTTGTATTGGCAAGTAGTGATGCCTTCAACGCCGGAAGTGTTTTCAGGGTCAACGCCTACGCCCGGGGTGTAGAAGTGGAACAGGTAGTCCCATTCACGCACGCCGACCATGCCTTCGTCGTAGTGAGGACGGCCGAGGATTTTGTAGATGTCGTCTTTGGTCAGGCCGGGACGCATTTGATCCAGCTCGTCAAAAGTCGGGAATGTACCGCGGTCTTTGTTGAAGGTCAGGGAGTAAGGTTTAGGGAAGCGAGGCTCGTCGGTAGTGCCTTCAGGAGTGATTTTGCTCTTAGTAGCACAGGCGGCCAGCAGGCCGGTAGCCAGCAGGGCAAAGCCCACTTTTGCGATTTTTTTCATTTGATAATCCTTTTATTGATTTTACCAGCCGAACTTTTCAGACGGCCTGTTAGTGCCGGCAGCGAGTTTGCCGGTTTACCCAAATAATGTTGTGCTTCTTAAAGATGTACCCGACGGTTTGACAAGTAGAACATCGGCACATTCCGGCAGGGCATTGCGCCTCATCTCCGTTGTATCCGCCTGAGTCGGCAGAACCGTTCAGACGGCCTGACTGACATTTATTGTCACTTTGTAACAATTTCACTGCGAGTAAGGCTTGGGGTTTGGAGATGTCCGGTTTTCGATAAATCAGGTTGTATTGCGTAATACCTTGTTATCTTTGTGCTTTAGTTCTTTTTGGCATTTGCCGGAGATTAGGTACTTAATCTTTCGGGTGTTATCCCTGCAAATTGTATGCCAGTTTTCCTTGATGCGCATAATTTGTGTATGCCGGAATGTTGGCTTTATACAACATTCATATTAACGAACCAGAAACGGATTGTATCTTTTCTCATGCCCGATGCTGGTCATGCGGCCGTGTCCGGCGATAACTTGCGTGGTTTCGGGCAGGGTTAATAGTTTAGCGCAGATATTGTTTATGAGGTCATCATGATTGCCGCGCGGAAAATCTGTGCGACCAACGGTCTCATAAAACAAAACATCGCCTGCGACTAAAAGCCCGTTTTCGGCGTTGTAAAAAACGACTTGTCCGGGAGTGTGGCCGGGAATGTGGAGGACTTGGAAGCTGTGGTTGCCGACCTTGAGCGTTTCCCCTTCTTCCAGCCAGCGTGTCGGCGTGAATGACGGAGAGACGGGGAAACCGTATTGCGCCGTTGTTTGCGGAAGGGCTTGGAGCAGGAATTCGTCGTCTTTGTGCGGGCCGAGAACAGGTACGTCGCAGGTTTTCAAAAGCTCAACCACGCCGCCTGCGTGGTCAAGATGGCCGTGGGTCAGCCAAATGGCGGTCAGCTTGAGGCCTTTATTTTGGACTTGTTGCAATAAATAGGGTACGTCGCCGCCGACATCGGTCAACACGGCTTCTTTGGTTTCGTCATCCCAAATCAGCGTGCAGTTTTGACGGAAGGGGGTAACGGCGTTGATTTCAAATTGGAGTGCCATGGGTGTTCCTGGGAAATGCTTATTTATGTTGTTTACGTTTCAGACGGCCTTTGGTCTATTTAGAATCTAGGCATTGAGCAACCTTCGTTTGCAAAAATAGAGCATTGAGAGCTGCCAGACTCTTGGCATTTCCTTAAGGCATCGGCCTCCGCAAGACCAGGGTCTCCTGTACCTGGAAAGGCAGCCCATTTTTTACCAGACTTTCCTTGGGCAACAGCAATACAACTATTTCGAACCCAAGCGTATACTTTACATGGCGCATTACGCCCTCCTCGTTCACATGTCTTAATAGCTTGTGCTTTAGCAGCTTCAAGCGATTCCATGTCAATTGCACCACCTGAATCACCTGTCTTTATGTTGGTTGCCCAGGCACCGTATCTTGAAGGAACATCGATGTTAACAATTTCCGTAGGCCGTCTCTGTTGGTGATGACCAGACGAACCACAATTGGGATTGTAGCCATACCCACACAATGCCGAATTGTTTTGCAATGCACCTCTGGTCACGTCATATCCATAAGTATTAATGCTTGCTAGTCCTAGCAGTATAAAAAGCAATTTTTTCATTTCAAGTCCAATCTGTTAGTTATCTAAATCTTTGTCAGTTGACGCACGCCGTCATTTATAAGGTTTCCAATACATCAGGCAATTCGGTCAAGCTGTTGAGCATGGCAACATGGGGCAGGGCGGAAAGCTGTTTGGCAGTATGTGCGCCGGTGGTGACTGCGATGGCGCGGATTTTGGCGTTGGCGGCCATTTCTAGGTCGTGGGTGGTGTCGCCGACGACGACGGCCTTTTCCGGCTCAACCCCCAGTCGGTCGCAGAGGGCGAGTACCATATCGGGCGCGGGTTTGGACGGATATTCGCTAGCGCAGGCGGTTTCCAGCCAGAAGGCTTGGGTGCCGGTTTGCTTGATGGACCTATCCAGTCCGCTGCGGCCTTTGCCGGTCGCTACAGCAAGCCAATAGCCTTGTTGCTTCAAGCGTTGCAGGCAGGGCAGGGCTTCGGGGAACAGGGTCATGTTGCGGTTGTTGGGATTGAGGTAGTGCGCGGCATAGGTCTCAATCAGGGTTTCCTGAACGTGTTCGCTGACGTTGTGGGCAAGGCGGCGGATGATGCCGGAGAGGCTGTATCCGATGAGCGGGCGGATTTGGTCGGCTTCGGGAACGGGTAGGCCGCAATCGGCAAAGCTTTGTTGGAAGGTGTGGATGATGGGGTTGGTGGTGTCGGCAAGCGTGCCGTCCCAGTCGAAAATGATGAGTTTGGGTTTCATGGGTTTCCTTTCAGACGGCCTTTTCCTGATTTTCCAACATTACAACGAATTGCGCCAATTCTTGCGGCAGGGGGGCTTTCAGGATTAGTTTTTCGCCGGTCAGCGGATGGGCGAGGTGCAGCTCGGAAGCGTGCAGGAACATTCTTTTTAAACCGAGTTTCTGCAGGCGTTTGTTGGCTTGATAGTCGCCGTAGCGTTCGTCACCGGCAATGGGGCAGTCTTGCGATTGCAGGTGGACGCGGATTTGGTGGGTGCGGCCGGTTTTCAGGGTGGCTTCAACAAAGGTCAGGTCGGATAGGCCGACTTGGTGCAAAAGGCCGTCTGAAAAACGGTTTAACACGCGGAAGATGGTGTGGGCGGATTGGCCGTCTTCGCTGACGCGCACCATTTTTTCGCCTTGTGCGCCGGTGTATTTGAACAGGGGGAGCTTGACGTGGAAGCGGTCGTTCGGCAGCCTGCCGACACCCAGTGCGAGATAGATTTTTTTCGGATGGTCGTTGCGGATGGCTTCGTGCAGCTTCACTAAGGCGCTGCGCTTTTTGGCAATCATCAAAAGGCCGCTGGTGTCTTTGTCGAGGCGGTGGACGAGTTCGAGATAACGCGCTTCGGGACGGGCGCGGCGGATTTGTTCGATGACGCCGAAACTCACGCCGCTGCCGCCGTGGACGGCAACGCCGGAAGGTTTGTTGATGACCAACAGCGCATCGTCTTCGTAAATGATGTCAAATTCGCGCGCAGGCGCGGCCTGGCTTTCAGACGGCCTTTGTTTTTCGGCGATGCGTATTGGTGGAATGCGGACGGTATCGCCTGCCTGAATGCGGTTGTCGGGTTTGCAGCGTTTTTTGTTCAGCCGCACTTCGCCGGCGCGGATAATGCGGTGGATATGGCTTTTCGGGACGCCTTTGAGGATTTTTATCAGATAGTTATCAAGGCGTTGGCCTTCCTCGTGTTCGGCAACGGCAATCAGGCTGACTGAATCTTTGCGTATTGCGTGCATTTTCTCTATAATCCCAAACGTCCGTTTCGGGACCCGAACCTGCCGTTGCAGGCCGTCTGAAACGGATTTATTGTTAAAACGAGATTTTATATTAAAAACGCACTCCGCAAAGCATTTCCTTGTGTTTGTTCAAAGCCGGCAAACGCAATCCCGTAATTAAGTTTGAATTGAACCTGCCGTCCGGCCGGGCGTAAGACGCAGTCCGCGCAGCACCGTCCGAAATTACCGGCGCTACGATAATAAGAAGATGTAGGCTGCCTTCATTTTGTCCGAAACATCAGCATTCGGACGGCAGCGGAACCATCAACCTTTCCGCCGCATTGTTCTTTATTTCCTTCTTTATCCGAATCCGTCCGCACATGGCTTGAGTTCAAGCATGCAACCTTGCGGATTTCAAATCAAAAACTGGTTACACAGGGGTTCCCCCATCTTGCCTTTGCAGAGTGCCAACCGGACAGACAGGCCGTCTGAAAAAGATATTCACAAATCAAACGGCCGCTGTTCACGAGGTGACTATGAAAAGAATGTTATTCAACGCAACGCAGGCCGAAGAGCTGCGCGTTGCCATTGTCGATGGCCAAAACCTTTTGGACTTGGACATCGAAACGCTGGGTAAAGAACAGCGTAAAGGCAATATCTACAAAGGTATCATTACCCGCATCGAGCCGTCGCTGGAAGCGTGTTTCGTCGATTACGGAACCGACCGCCACGGCTTTTTGCCGTTTAAGGAAGTGTCGCGTTCGTATTTCCGCGACTACGAAGGCGGCAGGGCGCGTATTCAAGACGTGCTCAAAGAGGGCATGGAAGTCATCGTCCAAGTCGAAAAAGACGAGCGCGGCAACAAAGGCGCGGCACTGACTACCTTCATCAGCTTGGCCGGCCGCTATCTGGTATTGATGCCCAACAATCCGCGCGGCGGCGGCGTATCCCGCCGTATCGAAGGCGAAGAGCGTCAAGAGTTGAAAGCCGCCATGGCCGAACTCGACATTCCGAACGGCATGAGCATCATTGCCCGCACCGCCGGCATCGGCCGCAGCGCGGAAGAGTTGGAATGGGATTTGAACTACCTCAAACAGCTTTGGCAGGCCATTGAAGAAGCAGGAAAAGCACACCATGACCCTTACCTGCTCTTTATGGAAAGCTCGCTGCTGATTCGTGCGATTCGCGACTATTTCCGTCCCGACATCGGCGAGATTCTGGTGGATAATCAAGAAGTTTACGACCAAGTTGCCGAGTTCATGAGCTACGTCATGCCGAGCAATGTAGGCCGTCTGAAACTCTATCAAGACCACACGCCGCTGTTCTCCCGTTTCCAAATCGAACACCAAATCGAAAGCGCGTTCGCCCGCAGTGTCAGTCTGCCTTCAGGCGGCGCGATTGTGATCGACCACACCGAAGCCCTGGTTTCCATCGACGTCAACTCCGCCCGCGCCACCCGCGGCTCGGACATCGAAGACACCGCGTTCAAAACCAACATGGAAGCCGCTGAAGAAGTCGCCCGCCAAATGCGTTTGCGCGACTTGGGCGGTTTGGTCGTGATCGACTTCATCGACATGGAAAATCCAAAACACCAACGCGATGTTGAAAACGTCCTGCGCGACGCGCTCAAAAAAGACCGCGCACGCGTGCAAATGGGCAAACTTTCGCGTTTCGGCCTTTTGGAATTGAGCCGTCAACGTTTGAAACCGGCTCTGGGCGAAAGCAGCCATGTTGCGTGTCCGCGCTGTGCCGGTACCGGCGTCATCCGCGGCATCGAATCCACCGCCCTGCACGTTTTGCGCATCATTCAAGAAGAAGCAATGAAAGACAACACCGGCGAAGTACACGCACAAGTGCCTGTCGATGTTGCCACCTTCCTGTTGAACGAAAAACGCGCCGAGCTGTTTGCGATGGAAGAGCGCTTGGATGTAAACGTCGTCCTGATTCCAAACATCCACTTGGAAAATCCGCACTACGAAATCAACCGCATCCGCATTGATGACGTAGAAGAAGACGGCGAACCGAGCTACAAACGCGTTGCCGAGCCTGAAGAAGACGAATCTGCCAAACCTTTCGGCAGCGAAAAAGCCAAAGCGGCCCGTCCTGAGCCTGCCGTCAAAGGCGTGCGCCATACCCAGCCTGCGCCGACTGTCGCCCCTGAGAAAAAAGCCTCTTGGTGGGACAGCTTCAAAGCCTGGTTGAAACGCATTTTCGGCGGCGAGCCTGCACCTGCGGCAGTCGCTCAAGAGCCTGCCGAAAAACGTACTACAACCAACCGCAGCCAAAACAGCAACCGCCGTTCAAACAGCCGCCGTCAAAATCCGCGCCGCAACAACAAACACGACGGCAGCAAAGTTGAAGTGCGCGAAGTAGGTGCCGAAGCCGCCGACAGTAAGTTTGAAGAAAGCAAATCAAACGAAAGCCGCAACGACGAGCGTAAAGAAAGCCG
Source organism: Neisseria sp. P0022.S010 (assembly GCF_051956635.1). Taxonomy (NCBI): domain Bacteria; kingdom Pseudomonadati; phylum Pseudomonadota; class Betaproteobacteria; order Neisseriales; family Neisseriaceae; genus Neisseria; species Neisseria sp. P0022.S010. The sequence continues at coordinate 6,352 of NZ_JBQCXF010000105.1, forward strand.
CCGCGGCCGCAACCGCAACAACCGCCGCGATGAGCGTAACAACGAGCTCAACCGTGTTGAGGAAACGGTTGAAGACGTAAACGTTCAAGAAGTGGCCGCACTGGCTGAGATGCCGTCTGAAAACCAAGCGGAACAAAACGGCAATAAACGCCGCCGCAACAACGGCCGCAACGAGCGCAACCGTAACCAATATGCGGAAAGCCATGTTGAGGACGCAAACGTTCAAGCCGATGGCGAACAAGCACAAGCGGAAGCGGACGACAACGCCCGCAGCGAAGAGGGTGTGAAAAACAACGGCCGTCAAGGACGCGACCGCAACAACCGTCAGCGCAACAACCGTAACGACCGCCGTTCAAACAGCAAAAAACGCAATATTCCGTCTTCGGCAAAAATCGAGCAATACCTGAACATTACCGATACCGCCGACAAAGTCCTCTTTGCCGTGGTGCATGTTTTGGGTTTGAACGAAACCGCCGAAACTGAAAATGTGCCTTTGCCGCAGGAAGATGATCATGCCGAGCCACTGGTGATTGTGGTATCCGAGCCTGAAGTTGCCAGCGCAGAGCCATTCGTATTTGCCATTGAAAGCGAAGACGAGCCTGCCGTCGCGCAAACCGAAAGCGCCGATGCCGAGCAAACCCTGTTGGCTTCTGCGGTCAGCAACGTCAAAGAAGCCATTTCCGCGGTATTGTCTCCGAATGAAACTGCCGTTGCAGAAGTCGCAGAACCGGTTGAAGCGGCAACTGAAACTGTGACAACGCAAACTGAGGCCGTAGCTGAAAAAGTGCCTGTTGCCGCTGTTTTGCCGGAAGGTTTGGGCGATTTGATTTTCGTTGAAACCGATCCGCAAGCCGTTGCCGCTTTTGCCGCGCAGCCGCAACCCGAACCGGTTGCCAAAACACGCCGTTCGGATGTGCCTAAAGTAGAAGTGGAAGACGTAGCAGTCGAAATGATTTTGGTGGAAACACGCAAAGACTAAGATTGGTTTTCCAGTTAAAAGCCCGATGTTGAACGCATTGGGCTTTTTTACAGGAGAAGTGCTACGACTATAGGGAATAGTTAAGAAAAGGAAATTTCTTTTGAGGAGGGTGAGAAGTATGAAGCATCAAGAAGTTGGAGTTCTCGATATGTAGAGCTCAGAATCATTGCTACCTTGAAAGACTTAGCCTTTACATAGGGTTGGTCCTGTATAAAAAATAAGATCATGGAAGTATGAATATGAAGTTAAGATATTTTGAATTAGATAGACCTTATGTGGAAAATCGCCAAAGGATCGAGGAGTTGATGGACTCAGCTTCATTAAGATACGAGGAGGCCAGGATAGAGGACTACAATCAAAATTGGAAATGCCATAGAAAAGCGTTTGTATATGAATCGAAGTGTATGACATCTATGTTGGAGCGACTCTTCAAGCCTGTTCCAACTAAGGATTGTTGGAAAATCATCATAGAATGCATGGATAAGGTCTGCAATCCTTGTATCATAAACTTACTTGGTGTCTATACTGTTCAGGTTCCATTTGATTTTTGTACCTATGAAGCTTTAGATCCTGTTGATAAGAAAAAGATGCTCTTGGCTGCTTTAGTTGAAGGGGCAAACCGTGTGTTTCATAAGCTTTCTATTCCATTCTGCTTACTTGGGGATGTAGTGAATGAAATAGAAAGAAACCATTATGAAAATAGTTGGGTATGGAAAAAGAAAAAGATTCAATCCACCACTTTTTCCATTCAAGTGGAACATCAGATCGATAAAGTTGACTTGTTTTGGAATATTGAAAATAAAGACAAGAGTATTCGTCATTTGATTAAAACCTGTCCTGCTCATGAAATGGATTATGGCGTTTATCTTGGTAAATTAGAGGTAAATGATAATTTCCTTTATCTATTGGGTAAAAATAATGAGGTCGTAAGCAAGGTTTCTATAAATAAATGAAGGATAGCTGCTTGTAGTTTTTCTTAAACAGCCAACTATGTCAGAGCGATGGAGTTAGAAAAGGCCGTCTGAAATGGTTTCAGACGGCCTTAGTTTGTGTGTATGTTTGGGTATTGTGATTATTTTTTGTTCAGAGAATCACGGATTTCGCGCAACAACAGAACTTCTTCGCTAGGCTCTGCCGGTGCTTCTTCAGCAGGAGCTTCGGTTTTTTTCACAGAGTTGATGGCTTTAACCACGCAGAAGATGGCAGCGGCGATGATCAGGAAGCTGATCACGGTGTTGATGAACAGACCGATGTTCAGGGTAACGGCACCGGCTGCTTGGGCGGCTGCCAGGTTGGCGTAACCTTCTGCAGGAGCGGCTTGTGCGCCGTCTTTCAACGTAATGAACAGGTTGGAGAAATCAACGCCGCCGATCAACAGGCCGATAGGGGGCATGATTACGTCGTCAACCAATGATTTGACGATGCCGCTGAATGCTGTACCGACAACCATACCGACTGCGAGGTCGATCACGTTGCCACGCATAATAAATTCTTTAAATTCTGAAGCGATTGACATAATTAATCTCC
>NZ_JBQCXF010000106.1:0-8652 GCF_051956635.1 Neisseria sp. P0022.S010
AACTTCTCATATATAAAGATATAAAATCACTCCCCAAACAACCCTGCCACATATCCTACGCTCCTATCCCGCTTCCCCAGCAACTCCGGCTGGCAAATCTCCATCAGCGAGCAGGCTTCGCAGCGTTTGCCGTAGTCGGGCGGCGGGGTTTGGCCGCTGTTTAGGAGTTCGCGCACGGCGGCGATGGTGGCGCGTGTTTGGGCGCGTAGGTCGTCTGAAAACACGACGGGGACGCGGTGGCGGGTTTGCATATACCACAATGCGCCCTCAGAGACGGTTTGCCCCGTCATTTCTTCCAAGCACAAGCCTTGGGCGCAAAGCTGGATTTCGTCCATCGGGTCGGGTTTGGGCTTGCCGCGTTTGTATTCCACGGGTTTCAGACGACCTGTTTTCGTTTCCACTTCCACCAAATCCAACACGCCGCTGATGCCCAATTTTTCCGCCGAAACATGCACCGTCCGCTCAAAGCGCACGCCCTTGCGCGTTTCCGGCTCGCCCGAATCCACCCGCTCATGCAGCGCCTTGCCCTGCGCGGTCAAATAGTTCTCCGCCCACGCCTGCTCGTTGTGAATCAACGCACATTGGCGCGGGCAGAAGGCGTAGTGTTGCAGGGCGGAAAGGGGAATCAGGCGCGTGTCCTGATTTTCCCCTTGGCTTTCGGTTAAAAGTGCGGTCATTTTTAGCCTAATTTACGCAAAAGCTTGGTTTCGCCAAGATTTTGATCGTCCACGCTGACAAGGTAGTCGTCAAAATTCCTTGCTACTTCCACTCCGTCTTTTTTAGCAACCTGAATACGTTTGAAGAGGCTGTCGGCAGGTGCATCGCCCAAGCTACCGCTATGCTCAAACACATAGAGCCCGCGTGCATTCATTTGTCCGCGAGCGGCGGAATGGTCGTGATCGAACATATTGACGAGTGCCTGCCAAAACAGTTCTAAATCGTTTTCGGAAAAACCGGTTTGTTTGGCGAAATGGGCAGAAATGAAGCCGTGGCAGCGGTATAGGCCGTAGGGGACGGTGAATTTGCGACCCATGGTACGGTTGTCGCCGGTTTCACTGGCATCTTTTTCGTTGGTAACCGCCATGCGGGTAATGCTGTGTTCCAAGGTTATGACGGGATCGATAGAGCGAGAAAAAGTCAGTTGCACGGGACCGCGCACTTGTCCTGCATTTTTGCCGGTAGTCATCACTGCACCGAATGTGCGAATGTCGTAATAACGGCCGCACATGTATTGGCGGGCAGCTTCGGTTTTCTCGCCTTTTTCTTTGCCTTTTACGTTTTCCTGCTCGTGGGCTTCGTCAATCAGGTTGTTCAAAATGCCTTTTTCGCGGATAAAGATGTCGTGATGTTCGTCATTTTGGGTCATTTGGATAAAGTTACGGACTTTGCGTTTCAGGCAAACATCGGTTACCAAACCTTCACCGGTTTGCGGGTCGATACGCGGCAGGTTGCCTGCGTCGGGATCGCCGTTGGGGTTGCCGTCTTGCACGTCAAATAAAAAGACAAAGTCGTAACGTTTTTCAATAGTCATAGCGTTTGCTCCTGTTTAATTGTTTCAGTTGAGTTGGATTGGAAAAAATCTTGTTTTTGGTGGTAATAACCGATCCCAAATAAAACTTGATGGTTAATATCCAAATGATTGGGGAAATTATCTATTTTTCCGATAATTTCTTGAAAAAGTTTTTCTAAAAAAATTCGTTTTCCCCTGTATTTTTCCGTATTCAGTTTACTCAGGTGATGTTTAGACAAACGAATCAAAGTACCGAATACGGCAATCGGCGTGCTACTTGCCGAACCGAAATAGCGGTCGGCAATAGTGGCATTTAAGCCGGGATTGGCTTCATCCTGTGTTTTTTCCAGCACGGCAAACAGCCGCCCTAGCACGTAGCCGATGTCTTGGCGATTTCTATCTAAGCTCATAGTTAGCTCCTTCATGTTTTTCAGACGACCCGCGCGGATTGCGCGATTGATATAGGCTTTAAGCAGACTTGCCCTGCCATAGGTAATTTTCTGTTCCGCCTTGTTGCGCCGCAAAGCAGCCTGCAACAGGCTGACGGGTAAAACTCGGTTGTTAAGTGCGGCATCGGTTACTTGGGCGATTAGATCAGACGGCAGGTTTTCCATTTTGCCGTCCAACACCAAATTTCCCAGCAGGCGCGGCAGCGGCATATATTCAGGATACGGCGAGTTTTCGCCGCGCACCATCTGCAAATCGTCATACCACGCCGCAATACCTTCTGATAAGGTGGCAACGGTGGTTTCATGCCAAAAGCGGACGACAATGCGCGCGGAATTAGGCGATAAGCCTAAAAGGTAGAATTTTTCTTTGCCGTCAGGTTTTTGGTATTGGCCGTTGTACAGGCTTTTATAAAGGGTTTTAACGGCATCGATATGCTCATCGGGATTGTCTTTGCCGCCGCCGCTAATCAGCGAAGCAAGACTCTCTTCCAACGGAGTCGGTTTCGCGCTCCAACAGATGGCTGTTACATCGCCGATACGAAAGTGGTTTTTACCGGCAAGCAGAGTGTTCAAGGCGGTGGTATATTCGAACATGGCTTGCTCGCCCACGGGAAAGATAAAGCCCTGCTCTTTGCCGTATGATTCAAAAGCCGACAGATTTACCGATGTAAACGGGGCGGGCTTGGCGTTCACGCCTTTCACGGCGTTATGCAACCGCGCAATCGGCGCAGGCTTGCCCGTTACCAGGCAAATGCCTTTTGGGACGTTATCGGACTGCGCCTGATTGGCTTGACTCACATATGCCCGAACCGCCTTTGACTGGCAAACCAAATCTACCGCTTCATCCACTAGGCGGAAGCTGAGATTACAGCCTTTGACTTTGGCACATTCCACCCAATTTGCAGCCTGCATGGCTTTGCTTTTTTCTGCCGCAGAAGCCAAAAAGGCGGCAACGGCGGCAACACCTGCATCATCGGGCAGCGCCTGTTTCAATTCGTTTACTTTGGAGGTAAAGCTGGCATGCTGTCTATCCGCCTGCTCCTGCCCTTTTTCTCCGGCATAGGCAAGTACATAACCGTAGTGATCCCACAAAATGTTGCTTACTTCGTAGGATTTTGAACCGCTCCTGCCTAAACCTTTCGGCACCAAAAAAGTGCGGCCAACTTTCTTCTTACCTTTCAGCTCACGGGTATCTTCCAGCTGAATAAAATTACCCTGTTTGTCTATAACAATAATGAACGGGATTTCTTTGTTTTCAAACCCTTCCGGGGCAACACCACCATCGCTTTCGGCTTTGCGTTGGTAGTATTGGGTGAGTGCGTGCAGAATCATCGTTTCACCTCCTCGCTATTAGCTGGGGGCACGGTAATTACGCCATTTATCGCTTTGCATTGGTAAAACATGGGTTCGGCGTTATTGGAATCGCGCGGGTCGGATTTGCTGAAATCCATGTCGTACAGCATAAAGCCGAAATCTTGGGTGATGTCTTCGCGCGGCAAACCGTCTTCAACCTTTTCAAGCAGCCTGAAATGGCAGGGAAACTCTCGGCAACCCAAATAAGGCTGATGAAAATACTGCCCTTTTTTTGCGCGCCGTTTGAACATTTCGGCAAATTTGACGTAGTTGTCGCCCTCGCCTGCTTCACTTGTCATGTCAAAATCGGCGTGAATGCGGTAGGCAACGTCTTTCAGCAGCATGGATGCGCGCTGCTGGCGGTTGTCTTCAATATAGAGCGAGCCGCTACGCTCACTCATTTTGGTTCCCACTTCGTTACGGCGGATATTCGTCCACTGAATCGGTTTTAGGATTTCTATCTTCAAGACCTTCCAGCGAATCGCCGGCTTCCACAATATCGCCATTAAGATGTTTCTGGCGGCAGACGGCGTTATCACAGGATAACTAACCCTTTCCACCTTTAATTCAGGCCTTGTGAAGCATGCCAAATCGCCACTGATTTCTAGGATGAAACTCATATCGCCTCCTTAATAATTTCCATAGAGCTATATTAATTAATTTTAGCTTTATTTGTCAAGTATCATTCGCTTATTTTTTAATGTGCTGTAAAATGTACCCACGTTCAACGACTTTTCTATGCTTTAAATAAATGAGTTGTGAACGGTCGGCCGCCTTCGGGTGGCTGTGTGTTGAAACCATAGTGCTATGTTAAAAATGACGAAATGCCCCTAGCAATAGGGGCATTTTTCATAAAACCGAATTTTCAGGTAGCCAAGCTGCATCATCAAAATCCGCACCAAGCACGGCTTTGTAATAGCCCTTATCCAACACCAGCAATCCCGCCCTGGAAAAAACGGCATGTGCAGGCAGCTTTTTCAGTTCGTGTTCATACACGGTAATTGTGTAGCGTTGCAGCTTGCGGTAAACCCATTTGTTTTTGAGCGGGTCGTTTTCCAACAAGCTGAACCAGCGTTCAAACGGCTCTGGCAGCGGTGGTTGGTCGGTTTGTCCGAAGGAATGGTCGGTCGGCTGCGGAAAGCGTTGTTTGTCCAAAACATCCTGCCATTCTGAAACTTCCACATCGTCCAGATGTCGTCTGAAAAAATCGTCCAGCTCGTTTGCTTTGACGATTTGCGGACTGCCGCCTTCTTCCCGATGAGCCAATGGGATAAACGGCACAATGAGTGCCACGCCTTGGTTATCAATCAGGCGGAAGCGTTCGGCAGCAGTGCGGAATTTGATTGCCAGCGGATTTTCATTGGATGATTCTGCCGTCAAGAGTCTTGTAATGTCGTGTTTGTCCACATCGCCTTTGCCGTTGAACCGGCGGAAATATTCGGCAAATACCGACGGGGAAAGCGGGTCGCCGAGCAGCCCTGCTTTCAGCATTTCTTCGGTAATGTCCTGCCCCTGTTTCAGGCTGCCGCTGGGCGCGCCTTCCTCGGCACGGAACACGACCACTTCACCCAACTGTGGCAGTTTGCCTTCACGGTTGCACCGCCCCGCCGCTTGGGCAATGCTGTCCAGTCCTGCCATCGCCCGATAAACGCAAGGGAAATCCAAATCCACGCCGGCTTCAATCAACTGCGTGCTGACCAGCCATAAAGGCTTGTGCAGGCTGCCTGCGCGATACAGTGCCAAATATCGGCGAACCAACGCAATGACTTCGCTGCGGTGTGTGGCGCACATATTGGCGGACAAATGCAGTTTGATGCCGTCAGAAGGCAGGGCGGCAAATAGTTTTTGGGCGTGCTTTCGCGTATTGACCACCGCCAAAACGCACGGACGCGCGGCGATTTCATCGGCAATTTCCTGCCAGCTTTGCGTTTCGCCGTTTGACGACGGCATTTTGATGCAGACGCGGCGCAGTTTTTCCGATAAGGCAATTTTGTCTGCCACAATCTCGCGCACGTCCGGCAGGCCTTCCAAAATGGTGCGGCCGAATGCGTCGATATTTTTGCCAAGTTCAGGCTGAGTTGCCGTGCACAGCACAAAAGTAACGCCGTAATCGCGAGCCAACACCCGCATCATGTCGGTAATCGGCTTTTGGAAATCGCGCGGAAGCTGCTGGGCTTCATCCAAAATCACCACGCTATCGGCAATATTGTGAATCTTGCGGCAACGGCTGGTTTTCGCCGCAAACAGGCTTTCAAACAGTTGCACGTTAGTGGTAACAATCAGCGGCGCGTCCCAATTTTCCGTGGCAAAGCGGGTTTTGGCGGTTTCTTTGTTATCGGCCACTTCCAAATTGCTGTGGTGTTCCAATACCACGTCATCGCCCAATGCTTTGCGGAAAACATTGGCGTTCTGCTCAATAATACTGGTGAAGGGAATCGCGTAGATAATGCGTTTTTTGCCGAACTTCAGCGCATGCTTCAAAGCGAACCCCAAGCTCGCTAAAGTTTTACCGCCACCGGTCGGCACGGTCAAAGAAAACAAAGTGCGGTCGGTTTCGGCGGCGGAAAAACATTGCTGCAAAATGGCGTGACGTTCTTGGTTTAAAGATGAATTTTTATCTGCTTTTTCTGAAAGTTGCGCCATATATTGCTCATATCGCCGGTGCAACTCACCCAAACCGGGAAATTTAGGGCGCAATCCGGCAGCCTGCGCAGTATCGGCATCGGCATAGCCGTTCATAAAGGCTTCGGTATCCAAAAAATCGGCATCCACCAAACAAGAAAAGAGAAAACGCATCCAAATATGTAGCTCTTCCAGCTTTGCCCCGTCTTCCCAAAACGCAAAAAAATCCCGCATCAAGTCATCATCGGATAACGGGAAAAAATCTTTGGGCAAACCGCTCTCCACCAAGCCCGACAAAGAGGCCTCCAATTCATTATCTGCCTGTTGCAGACGATGCTTTAAGCTCCCATTGTCATACCAATCCGCTAATCCCGCATGGTGTCCTGCAATCAGATATGCCAGCAAATGCCCGAAAAATGGATTTAGACGTTCTACCGCATATTTGGCGCCGGCAGTGGAATGCGGAATTTTGCGCAACTTGGTAGATTCGACATCTTCCAAATGGGCATTTTCTTTTTCAAATCCGGATGCATTACGGATATATTTCTGAAAAACTTCCTGAAATTTCCCCAAATCGTGCAAAAGCCCCGCATATTCAGCAAACAACGACCCATAACGCCCTGCAAAACGTTTGGCGAGTTGGGCGACTTTTTGTAGATGTTTTTGCAGGGGATGGGAATGCCAATTTTTTGATGAGTCCCGGCGAGCATGAGCAATTTTGTCAGTCATCCAACTTCCTAAAATGAAATTAATTATAGATTTTTAAGAAACACATGTTACCCAAGCAATTTTTCTACATGTTTCAACAGCAACTTGGTTACCCATGATTTCGCAATCATGCAAGTTTCCATTAGATGGGATTGTAAAAACTAATATTGTCCATCTACCTTACAGATGCAAGCAATGGTAAAGCTTACCATCACTAATTAGTTAATTTATAAATCATATACCAGGTAGTATTCATACTCAATTATATTGCATATAAACATTTACCGTTTAATATCTAGCAAGCTTTGATTAAAAATGCCGTCTGAAACTTTTCAGACGGCATTGTCATTTATTAAGCTTTATAACTTGCTTCTAATATCCTCCACTGCTTTCACTAAAGCCTCAGAAAGCGAAGGATCAAAAGAAGAGTGGCCTGCTTGGACGATTCTCAATTCTGCTTCAGGGAAGGCTTGCGAGAGCTCCCACGCGCTTTGCATCGGGGTGCATAGGTCGTAGCGGCCTTGGACGATGATGGTTGGGATATGGCGGATTTTGTCGATGTTTGCCAAGATGGCTTTATCGCCCTGCAACCAGCCTTCGTTCACGAAGTAATGGTTTTCCATTCTTGCGATGGCAAGGGAGGCTTGCGGATCTTCATCCACGTCTTTAGGTTCAAACTGAATAAGGTAGCTTTCCCAGTCAGCCCATGACTTGGCTGCTTTGAGACGCGTAGCTTCATCTTCACTGAACAGCATTTCATGGTAGGCTTTAATTAGGGCTTGGCGTTTGTTTTCGGCCACGGGGGCAATGAATTTTTGCCATTGAGCCGGATAAATTTGGCTGACGCCGCCTGCTTCGTTCAACCATGCCATTTCAGACGGCCTACACAGGAAAATACCGCGCAAAACTAAGCCGCTGACGCGATCGGGATGGGTTTCGGCATAAGTCAGCGACAAGGTGCTGCCCCATGAGCCCCCGAAAACCAGCCATTTTTGGATACCGAGCATTTCGCGTACTTTTTCAATATCGGCAACCAAGTCCCATGTGGTGTTGTCTTCAACACAAGCATAGGGTTTAGAGCGTCCACAACCGCGTTGGTCGATAATGACGATGCGGAAATGCTCTGGATTGAAAAAGCCGCGACAGGCAGGTGATGCCCCTGCTCCGGGGCCGCCATGCAGGAAAATCACGGGGTGTCTATCAGGATTGCCTGATTCTTCCCAGTAGATTTCGTGAATGTCGGATACGCGCAAAAGGCCGCTATTTCTTGGTTCTTGAATCGGATGCATGAACTTTCTCCTTTGTCTGATGAATATGTTGATTGTAACACTTTGCCTGCTGATTTTTCAGACGGCCTACATAGGTTTATTGCTACAAATGGCGTAAAATAGCACTTTTTTGACAGGATTATTTATGTCTGACAACAAACAAACACATGCTGCACCAGAAGGACAACTTTTATTGCGTACGGTAGCCATGCCGCGCGATACCAATCCTAATCAGGATATCTTCGGCGGCTGGATTATGTCGCAAATGGATCTGGGCGGCGGTATTTTGGCGGCAGAAATCGCACAGGGACGAATTGTAACCGTGGCCGTTCAAGAAATGAATTTCATCAGACCAGTAAAGGTCGGCAACGTCGTATGCTGCTACGGTCATTGCGTCCGCGTAGGCAATACTTCTTTGCAACTGAAAATCGAAGTGTGGGTGAAGACTTTGATGAACGATATGGTAACGGAAGACCGCCAACTGGTCACCGAAGCCGTATTCACTTACGTCGCCATCGATTCACAAGGCAATCCGCGCCCTATTCCTCGCGAAGGCAATGCAAAGCTGGCACATTTGTAAGTTTAAAAAATCAAAACAAGGCCGTCTGAAACCTCAACGTTCAGACGGCCTTTTTTAATACAGAAGCTAAATGTAATAATATTTCTTTTGAGCTAAAGCAAGGTGAAGTATCTGTTTTTTATGTTTAATTCAGGCTGATTGATAAAACAAAGACCGTACACC
>NZ_JBQCXF010000107.1:0-8621 GCF_051956635.1 Neisseria sp. P0022.S010
ATATAAGGTATTGATTTAAAAGGAATTTAAAAATGAATGCAAAAGAAATTGCCGAATGGATCGAAGACCGTGGCGAGCTGATGCTCATGAAGAAGGACGGCGAAGGGTTTGTAATCGCCGCACGGTCGCCGGACGGGATGTGGAAAACGGCGGAAGCGGAAACTTTGGCTCGGGCGATAACTTTATGGGAGGAGGCGTGATGAAGATCACTAAACCAAATAAAGAAGACCTTGACGCAGTATGGGAACTGGTCGAGTTTTTAAACAAAATTGAGCAGGGTTTGAATCCGGTTTATCAACCTGCCGACCCAGAGGATGAAGATGATTTCGAATATCTGAGCAATGCGCCTGCGGATGAAGTGTTTGAAGCTTTGGAATATAAGTCTGCCAACGCCAATTTGCCTTGGATTATGACCGTATTGGATACCTTGCTGTCTTCGAGTAACGATATTGTTGACCAAGAATCTAGTGTTTTGGATTTCTCTCCAAAATTTAAACAGGCTGTAAAGGATACGGAAAGGCTGGATTTCTTGATTGAAGTCGGGTCAGCCGAATTTTCAAAAGAAAATGGTGAGAAGACCTGTTGCAGGTTAACCGAATACGGCATTAGAGGCTATGGAAGCAATTACCGCGAAGCCTTGGATGATGTGATGGCAATATGGAAGGAAGTGTGATGGACATTGAGCAATACAACCCTAAAAAGAGTCCGAAATATAGCAACTTTATTTATAGATTCTTGAAAAAGAACAAAAAAGTTATACCACATAGAGGTATGCCGGTTATCGCCAAATTTAACACGGGTATTTGGCGCATCGGGTGGCATGACACTAACGGATGGTTTATCGGTGCAGAAATCAGTTTTTTACCTAGCGAAAAAGTAGAGATTTATGCGTATAAACTGGGTGCGAAAGTCATTAAAGAAGTCAAATGGAGTGATTACCAGCGTATCGGAAGCTGCGCCATTAGTGAATTTACGCACAAATGGCGAGAAATTAATAAAAACAGTCGTTGTTGCGAATATTGTGGTCAATGGATTCGGCGAAAAGTCAAAACTTTAAAAATTATCCGTCGCAGCGATGTTTGGGAGATTGAAACATGATTTGCCGTTGTCCCAACTGTGGCGCGTCCAACAGCTTAGATAGCTTGGTCAGCGATGCTGAAGCAGCCGAAGTGCTGAAGATGTTGCTGGAACTTGATGCCGATATCGGGAAAGCGGCTATCCGCTACATTGGTCTCTTCCGCCCCGCCAAGTCCCAGCTCTCTTGGGGGCGAACCGCGAAACTGCTGAGTGAGTTGCTGCCGATGATTAAGGCTCAGGAGGCGGCACGCGACGGGGTTTGTTTCCCTGCTCCTGCCGAGGCTTGGATTCACGGTTTTAATGAAACCGTTAATGCACGCGACCAAGGCCGTCTGAAAACGCCGCTGAAGTCGCACGGCTACCTGTATGAAATCCTTGCAGGCTGGGTCGGCCAGCCAAGCGCAGGGAATCAGACAAACCAACCAAACCGCCGCGCCGCTCTGCCGGCCAACCCCAGCCAAACCCTTACTGCAGCCGCGTCGCTGCAAGGACTGAAAAAATGAAAGAACTGCCTACCCAACTGCATAACGCCATGATCGACGGCCTGACCATGCTTTTGACCCTGCGTCTGAGTGGTTCGCCGGCTGCCGACACTGTGGCCGCCACTGCGCAAACATGGAGCCGTGTATTGGCGCACGGCCGGGCGTGGGACGAAGCGCGAGATGTACCGCGCTTTCAGACGGCCTTTATGGTATTGGCCAATGAAATGAGCCGCTGGCCGAGTCCGAAAGATTTTTTAGACAAGCTGCCGCCACCGCCGGAGCCGTTGAAGCTGGAACACCATTACCACCCTACGGAGGAGGAAAAAGCGAATGGGAAATCGGCTTTAAACCGCATACAGGGCGTGATTAAAGGGGTATTAAAAGGCAAGTCGCTGATACCGCCTCCGGCTGAAACCACCGCCGAGCAGATTTTGAAACACCGCGCAAAAGTTGAGGCACTTGCCAAGCGCGAACGCGAACAAGGCTTGAGCAAGCCGAAATGTTAAACCAACCTGAAAGGAAAGAGAAAATGGCTAAAACCCGAATCAAACAGCCCGCTATCGAAGCGGCACAAGACAAAGCGGAAGTTACTGCGTTTATCCGTAAAATCGGCGATTTGCAGCGCGAAGTCAAACGCCTGGAAACCGAAGCCGGAGACAAAAAAGCAGTCATCGAAGAAGAATATGCCGCTAAAGCCGCGCCGATGTGTGCCGAAATCATGAGCCTGACCGAACGTGTGGCCGCCTACTGCGAAGCGCATAAGGACGAGCTGACGGAAAACGGTAAAACCAAAACCGTGGACTTTACTACCGGCCTAATTAAATGGCGCATCCGTCCGCCATCCGTCAAGGTAACGGGCGTGGCCGCCGTCTTGGCGTGGCTCTCCGAGAAATCCGCCTTTGCCGAGTTTGTACGTACGAAAAAGGAAATCGACAAAGATGCTATCCTGAATCAAAAAGAGCGTTTTTCAGACGGCCAAGTGCCGGGGATTAAGATTGTGTCGGGGCTTGAGGATTTTGTGATTGAGCCTACTGAGCAGGAGTTGGTGTGATGGCAAAAATTGTTATTACGATAAAAGACGAGATGCCAGTAAACGGCCTGAACGGCGTGACCATTAGTTATGACGGCGATTTGGATCCGAAAGGCGAACTGACGATGGCGCAGATGACAGCTTATAACATCAAGAAATTGATGGATGCGGTTGAGTTTGAGGCCGCAAAAAGGCTGAGTAAAGTAAATTGACCCACGGCGGGGAACAACCCGCCATTTTTGAAAAAAGGATTAGATATGTGGTTTAAACAAGTTACTCCATTCCGTGTGTTTGAATTACCGGAAGTTGAACGCCTCAAAATAGCAATTGCAGAAAACTGGTTTTGTTCTCCTGCCGGATTAGACTGGTTTAGTGAAGGCTTTTATGCTCCGGTCCCATTTGGGCTGCCTATTATTTTTGAAGCTCAAAAGACTATGCTTATTAATTTGAGGCGAGACGAAAAAGTATTACCCAGTGCCGCTATCAAGCATAAATTGGACGAACAGGTTGTTAAGATCCAAACTGCCGAAGGCCGTAATGTTGGCCGCAGAGAAAAGCATGAATTACGCGAAGCAATTATCGATAATCTGCTGCCTAATGCCTTGACTAAAAGCAGTCGCACTTATGGTTTATTTACTGGCGAGTGGTTATTCGTTGATACGGCAAATCGCCGCAAGGCCGAAAACCTGTTGACCAAGTTGCGCGAAGCCCTTGGCGGCCTGCCTGCTCAACAGCCTCTCACCCGTCAATCGCCGACATCATTGATGACCAATTGGCTGTTGCAGGGCGAAGCTCAGGGGCGGTTTGTGTTAGATAGTGATGTTACCCTGGTCGGTGTGGGCGATGTTGCTCCCAAAGTTAAAATCAGCCGCAAAGACCTTACCGCCGAAGATGTGGTACAACACGCCAAAAACGGCATGACTGTAACCGAACTTGGCTTGATTTGGAATGACCGCGTGGCATTTATCCTGACACAGGATTTAACACTGAAACGTATCCAATGGCTGGACGTTGTGCAGGAAGAAGCTGAAGGCAGCTGCGATGATGCGGAAAGTATGGCTTATGCTACACAGCTACTGATGGCGGCTGCACTGAGTACGATTCTTGGTGAGTTGGTGGATTTACTTGGAGGTTGGCAGGAATGATGGAGGGTTGGGATGGATTCTGAAGGCTGGGATTTTTAAAGCTTGATTAAAGGCCGTCTGAAATGGGGTTTAAAACCTGTTTCAGACGGCCTTTTTTATGTCTGTCAGTTTCGCAAAAAAAACATCGACTTAATACTATATATTGTATTTTATTGGTATAATATACGCTAATTTATACTATATGTTGTATTGGAGAGATAATGCGCCGGGCGTTGATTGCGAAAATTAAGATTGCTCAAAAGGAGCTGGGCTTGGATGACGGTACCTATCGCGCGGTGTTGGAGCGCGTGACGGGAAAGCGGTCGTGTACCGAGTGCAGTATCCCCGAGCTGGAACGCGTAGTAGAGGATTTGCGCCAACATGGGTTTGCGCCGAAGAAAACGGCAGGCCGTCGCCTTACTTCCCCTTTTTTATAAGGGCATTCATATGGGTTTGCGCCGAAGAAAACGGCAGGCCGTCGCCCGAACCGCCGAAGCTCTGCCGATCCGATGATGCGGAAAATCGAAGCCCTGCTGCTGGATAACGGCTGGACTTGGAATTATGCGCATGGTACGGCGAAAAAGATGTTTAAGGTTGACCGCGTGGAATGGTTGTCAGACGGCAATATGCACAAGTTGGTGGCGGCATTGCAGATTAGTGCGAACCGCCGTAAGAAAGGGGCTGTGTGATGTATGAGACGGCAGATTTTGGCGCAGTCAAGCATCTGCTCCCTGATAGTGTACAGGCGTTGATTACGGTCATCGGGTTTAATGAAACGCTGGAGTTGGTACGCCTGATGGGCGGTACGACTTATCCGTTGCGGCAGGGTTATACGAAAAACAGTCAATCCCGTGTTGCATACTTGGAGGAGATTATCGGCAGTGAGGCGGCCGGTCGGCTGGTAGAGGCAATGGCTCCGTGCAATCTGTTTATACCCCGCTGCGAGACGGCCTTGTATGAGCTGCGTAACCGTAAAATCCGCAGTCAGTTTGACCGACAGACGGCAGGCGGTACCCCTGCTTATGAGGCCGTTAACGATTTGGCCTTGGCACACCGTCTCAGCGATCGCCATGTGTGGCGAATTTTAAAGCAGGCGGATAAGGAAGCGGAGCAGGAGAATTTGTTTTAGAATGGAATGCCATGCAGATGTATGGCATTTTATTTTGGAGAAAAATATGAAAACGTTTTATTTTGTGCTGCTGGCGTTGGGTTTGGCGGCTTGTGGGCAAGTATCGGAGGAAGTCAAACCGACAGCCCCAGCACAGCAAGAAACTCAGCCTGACCCGAAAGTGAAAATCGTGGAGCGCCTGAAAAACGAAGAATACTTTATAGGGGAGAATAATTTA
The DNA here is from genome assembly GCF_051956635.1 of Neisseria sp. P0022.S010. NCBI lineage: Bacteria > Pseudomonadati > Pseudomonadota > Betaproteobacteria > Neisseriales > Neisseriaceae > Neisseria > Neisseria sp. P0022.S010. The sequence continues at coordinate 5,060 of NZ_JBQCXF010000107.1, forward strand.
GACAAAATCCGCCGGCACGGCGAACTGAAAAGCCATGCGGAAAAATTGGTGGCATTGCTTGCTCAAGCTGAAAAGGAGAGCCGCGGCATGGTGTTAAACGGTAGCAATTTGGCGGAGGTCAAGACATTTAACGAGGCTTTTATCGCTGTCGCCAAATCAGCCGATGAAACTTTCGGTGGGCCATTTTTGGAAGATAAGGCTGGATTGTATCAGTGTACCAATGCCGCCAATGCTGCATATGACTACTTTACCGCCAGACAAAACCAAAACGCTATGGTTGCCAATTATAAACAAAACTACGATAACGCTATGGCCGCTTGTAAAGAGCAAATTAAACATCCTCCTGAAGCTGAGGCAACTGTCTATGCCCGTAAAGGTATCAATCTGCCTATCAATGATTGTTTAGCCGTGTTGACTGGAGATGAACCCTTTGACACATTTACTTGTCCGATGAAAATCAAATAAGGTTGAATCATGCCAAGGCCGTCTGAACAACAGACGGCCTTTTTGTTGCCTACTGACACTGTTTCGCCCGCTGCAAAAGCCATGACGTTTGAAAATGTAAGCCTCTGAAAGTGCATTTTAATCTGATTTTGAGGGAGGCTTTAATGAGCAAAATTGTTTGTCTGACTGCCGGACACAGCAACACCGACCCGGGCGCGGTCAACGGAAGCGACCGTGAGGCGGACTTGGCGCAGGATATGCGCAACATCGTGGCATCTATTTTGCGTAACGATTACGGCCTGACCGTACGCACCGACGGCGAAGGCAAAGGCAATATGCCGCTGCGCGAAGCGGTCAAGCTGATTCGCGGCTCGGATGTGGCGATTGAGTTTCACACTAATGCAGCCGTGAGTAAGGCGGCGACAGGCATCGAAGCCTTGTCCACGCCGAAAAACAAACGCTGGTGTCAGGTATTGAGCAAGGCTGTTGCCAAGGCGACCGGCTGGAAACTACGCGGCGAAGACGGCTTTAAACCCGACAATGCGGGCCAGCATTCGCGCTTGGCTTATGCGCAGGCCGGCGGCATTGTGTTTGAGCCGTTTTTTATCAGTAACGACACTGATTTGGCCTTGTTTAAGACGACTAAATGGGGCATCTGCCGCGCGATTGCGGACGCGATTGCAATGGAATTGGGAGCGGCGAAGGTATGAAAAAGTCTTTGATTGCTTTGGCTCTGTCTGTCTTGAAACCGCAGATGCCTGAATTTGAGATTAAGCCTGCCAGCATTGGCTATTTGAAACAACATCCGTCTATGCGCCTGGGCAAGTCGGGCGTGGCGGCAGCCAAACGCGCGGCGCGTAAACGCAAGGCGAGAAAGTAAGAAATATGATTGACGGTTGGGATGGTTATTAAGATGCGTATTTTTGACATTTTTAAAAACCCCGCGACAGGCGGCATTTCACATTCGAAGTTATGGGCAAACGTTGCCTGCGCGGCTGGGACGTTTAAGTTTGTTATGCTGCCTGACCCATCGGCGGAAATTTGGGCGGTGTACTTAGGCATTGTGGGCGGCTATGCGGTGGCGCGCTCGCTGGTTAGCGTGAAGCGACAGGAGGTCGAGAATGAATCTCGTGAAACTGCTGGCGAATAACTGGCAGCCGATTGCCATCATCGCGCTTGTCGGCACGGGTTTGGCGGTGTCGCACCATCAAGGCTATAAGTCGGCGTTCGCAAAGCAGCAGGCGGTCATTGAGAAAATGGAGCATGACAAGGCGCAAGCCCTGCTGTTGTCGGCTCAAAACTATGCGCGCGAGCTGGAACAGGCACGCGCGGAAGCAAAACAATCTGAAGCCAAGGCGCACGCCGTCGGTGTGAAATTGGCACAAAAGCAGGCGGAAGTAAGCCGCCTGAAAACGCAAAACAAAAAGGAAATTGAAAATGCGCTTACTCAAGACCGCCAAAAAGCAGGCGGCGGTTGTATTGACGGCCTTGGCTCTCACAGCCTGCGCCTCTACGCCCGCGCCCTCGGCTACGGAAATTAAGGTTGTCGAAAAGGCGGTCATGCCGACACCGCCCGCTGCGTTGATGGTTGCGCCGGTGCGCCCACATCCGCCGAAAGATGGCAAGACGGCAACGCTGCTCGAACATGCCGCTGAGTTTGGCGGCTATGTTTCGGAACTGGAAAACCAAAATCAGGCTTGGCGCGATTGGGCGGGCAATCACTCCCGTAAAGTCGGCGACTGACAAAAAAGCCCGCGTAGGGCGCGGGCTGAGGGTGAAAGCGGATTTTATACCTCTTTTACAGGGGTGGCGGCGGTAGTGCTTTTCAGCAAATCGACTGCGTGCTGGCAGTTTTGCTTGCTGGTGTAGCCTTCGCCCTGAGCGATGATTTCATGGTTGGCTGCTTTCAAACGCCAACGGTATTCGCCTTTTGCGTCTTTATAGATTTCAAAATACATAAGGTTTCTCCTATGAATGAGTACACGTTTTCTTACCGCTTTAACGGCAAGTCCTGGTCATTGAGCATTTGGGCGGACAGCCCTGAAGAAGCCAGGGCTAAATTTCGGGCTGCACGAGAAAATGCGCAGTATGACGGCGAAGTTGTAGCAAAGATTCATACATTTGTAAATATTTCGTGGGTTAAGAAATTGTACAAGCGGATAAAATATTTAATGGGTATCAAAGAATGACCTACCGTGAATTAGTTGAACGTCAGTTGGCTGTGCGCCATGCCGATTTGGAATTGGGCTTAAGCCGTGCACGTGAACAAGAGCCGTTTGTCATCCATGTTTCTAATCTGCTGGATAAGGCAGGGTTTGAATATACGGTACGGATGGATAAGGATTTTCAGACGACCTTTAACCTTGAATATCCAAATACAAACTACGACACCTTTAAGCGTGCAGTTTGGCAGACGATTTCGGCGTATTACTGCGTTTGTAACGATGGAGATGGACTCGAAATTTCCAGCAATCGCCCTGACGGCTACTCCGTCCGTATCGTATTTGGCGATGTGCCGGTTTAAGGGGGGGGTAAATGGACTTTGAATTTGGTTTTAAAACCCTGTGGCCGATTGCGACGGCGGCATTTTGGTTTTGGGTCAACAGCATTGCAGGCCGTCTGAAAGAGGCGGACAAGCGTATCGATGACCTTAAAGAGGAGCTGCACGCGGTCAAGCTCTCTTATCACACCAAGCAAGATGCCCAAGCCGACCGCGAAAATATCGCGGCGTCTTTGGAGCGCATCGAAAACAAACTTGAAAAAATGAATGAAAAGTTAGACCGGAAAGCGGATAAATCATGAAAGACCCAATTTTGGAAGCCTTGGCGCGTATTGAAAACAAGACTGATCAGACTCTGAAAAATCAGAAGGAAATGCAGGCGGAAATTGCACAAATCCGCCAAGACACGAAACGCACGGCCATTACATTCGGCGCACTGGGCGGCGGTGTGATTACGGTCGGCTGGGAATTGCTTAAAGCGAAAATGGGACTGTAATTATGGCTCACCCGCAAGAAATCCGTGAAAAGTTACGCCGGCTCTATGTGAGCGGCGAGCAAACTTTGGAAACGGCGGCCTTGATGTGCGAAATCCCGCAGGCCACTGCGCGTGCGTGGAAA